>JBEIDZ010000264.1:0-4640 GCA_040383215.1 Paracoccaceae bacterium
GCGCGCCTTCGACAAGGCTCAGGCCCTGCGCGCGCGCCGTACGCTGGATCGTCTGGATCGCCTTGTCACCAAGGCCGCGCTTGGGCACGTTCACGATCCGCTCAAAGGCGAGGTCATCCTCGGGCGAGACAGCGAGACGGAGATAGGCCATCGCGTCGCGAATTTCCTGGTGTTCGTAGAACCGCGGCCCGCCGACCACGCGGTAGGGAAGGCCGATGGTCAGGAATCGGTCCTCGAAGGCGCGCATCTGATGGGCGGCGCGGACGAGGATCGCGATATCGTCAAGCCCGAAAGGGTCCATCCCCCGCGTGCCGCGCTGCATCGCCTCGATCTCCTCGCCGATCCAGCGGGCCTCCTCCTCGCCGTCCCAGTGGCCGATCAGGCGAACCTTCTCGCCCGCCTTCACATCGGTCCAGAGCGTCTTGCCGAGCCGGTCCTTGTTGGCAGCGATCACCCCGCTTGCCGCCGCAAGGATATGCGGGGTTGAGCGGTAGTTCTGTTCGAGGCGGATCACAGTCGCGCCTGGAAAATCCTTCTCGAAGCGCAGGATGTTGCCGACCTCGGCACCGCGCCAGCCATAGATCGACTGGTCGTCATCGCCCACGCAGCAGATGTTGCGGTGCCCCTGGGCCAGCAGGCGGAGCCAGAGATACTGCGCCACATTGGTGTCCTGGTATTCGTCGACAAGGATGTAGCGAAACATCCGCTGATACTGGGCGAGCACGTCTGGATGGCTGCGGAAGATCGTGATGACATGCAGAAGCAGATCGCCGAAATCGACCGCGTTGAGTTCGCGCAGACGGTTCTGGTATTCGCCGTAGAGCGCGGGGCCCCTGTGATCGAAAGCCCCGGCATCGGCGACCGGTACCGCGTCGGGGCCAAGCGCGCGGTTCTTCCAGCCGTCGATGAGGCCGGCGAGCATGCGGGCGGGCCAGCGCTTTTCATCGATGTTCCCGGCGACGATCAGCTGCTTCATCAGGCGGATCTGGTCGTCGGTATCGAGGATGGTGAAGTTCGACTTCAGCCCGACAAGTTCGGCATGGCGGCGCAGGAGCTTGACGCAGACGGCATGGAAGGTGCCAAGCCAGGGCATGCCTTCGACGGTTTCGCCGACCATGCGGCCGATGCGCAGCTTCATCTCGCGCGCGGCCTTGTTGGTGAAGGTGACGGCCAGGATCTCGTACGGGCGGGCGCGGCCCTTGGTCATAAGATGAGCGATGCGCGCGGTCAGCGCCTTGGTCTTGCCGGTCCCGGCGCCGGCAAGCATCAGGACGGGGCCGTCGAGCGTTTCGACGGCCTGTCGCTGCGCGGGGTTGAGGTCGTCAAGCCAGGGCGCAGGCCGCGCGGCAGCTGCGCGCTGTGACAGCGGCACGGGGCTGGCGGCCATGGCGGGGTCGAGACTGTCCATGGAGGAAAGATAGCCGACCGGTGGAGGCAGATAAAGACTTTGTTCGTCTATTGTTCGCGCATTCCTCACCTTGTGGAGCGCGGAGCAACTCACGCCGGAAGGGAAGTCAGCCATTCGTGGTGAGATCTTGGCGCGGCATGGCCAGCCGGGCTCATGCCGATGCGGGCGGAGTTGTGGCTGTCCCGCGAAAGTCATAAACGGATCCCTGTGTGCTCAGGGGACGGGACGATGACGGAATTCCGTAAGATTCTGGTGGCCAATCGGGGCGAAATTGCTATCCGCGTGATGCGCGCGGCCAACGAAATGGGCAAGAAGACTGTCGCGGTCTTTGCCGAGGAAGACAAGCTGGGCCTGCACCGCTTCAAGGCGGACGAGGCATATCGCATCGGCGAAGGGCTCGGGCCGGTCGCGGCCTATCTTTCGATCCCCGAGATCATCCGCGTGGCGAAGCTCTCTGGCGCGGATGCGATTCACCCGGGCTATGGCCTGTTGTCGGAAAACCCTGATCTCGTGGATGCCTGCACGGCGGCGGGGATCGCATTCATCGGCCCGACGGCGGCGACGATGCGGGCGCTGGGCGACAAGGCAAGCGCGCGGCGCGTGGCGATGGCCGCAGGCGTGCCGGTGATCCCGGCGACCGATGTGCTGGGCGAGAATGCCGACGAGATCAGGCGGCAGGCGGCCGAGATCGGCTATCCGCTGATGCTCAAGGCCTCCTGGGGCGGCGGCGGGCGCGGCATGCGGCCGATCCTGAACGACGGCGAGCTGATCGAGAAGGTGCGCGAGGGCCGGCGCGAGGCCGAGGCCGCCTTCGGCAATGGCGAGGGATATCTCGAGAAGATGATCCTGCGCGCGCGCCACGTTGAGGTGCAGATCCTCGGCGACAAGCACGGCAACCTTTACCACCTCTGGGAGCGTGACTGCTCGGTCCAGCGGCGCAACCAGAAGGTCGTGGAGCGTGCCCCTGCTCCCTACCTGACCCAGGCCCAGCGTGAGGAGTTGTGCGCGCTCGGCAAGAAGATCTGCACGGCGGTGAATTACGAATGCGCCGGCACGGTCGAGTTCCTGATGGACATGGAGACGGAGCGTTTCTACTTCATCGAGGTCAATCCGCGCGTGCAGGTCGAACATACCGTCACCGAGGAGGTGACCGGCATCGACATCGTGCGTGCGCAGATCCTGATCGCAGAGGGCAAAACCCTGGCCGAGGCGACGGGCGCGGCGCGGCAGGAAGATGTCAAGCTTGACGGCCATGCGCTGCAATGCCGAGTGACGACCGAGGACCCGCTCAACAACTTCATCCCCGATTACGGGCGCATCCAGATTTACCGCTCGGCGGCGGGGCATGGCATCCGGCTTGATGCGGGGACGGCCTACTCGGGCGCGGTGATCACCCGCTATTACGATTCGCTTCTGACCAAGGTCACGGCCTGGGCGCCGACGCCCGGGATGGCGATCGCGCGGATGGACCGCGCCTTGCGTGAATTCCGCATTCGCGGGGTCAGCACCAACATCGCCTTTGTCGAGAACCTGCTGAAGCACCCGACATTCCTGAACAATACCTATACGACCAAGTTCATCGACACGACGCCCGAGCTTTTCCAGTTCAGAAAGCGGCGCGATAGGGCGACGAAGATTCTGACCTACATCGCCGACATCACCGTGAACGGCCATCCCGAGACGGCCGGGCGGCCCAAGCCTGCGGCCGACCTCAAGCCCGCACGCCCGCCGGTGCCGATGCTCGAGGACTGGCGGCCCGGCACGCGGCAACTGCTGGACGAGAAGGGGCCGAAGGCGGTTGCGGACTGGATGCTGGCGCAGAAACGTCTGTTGATCACCGACACGACGATGCGCGACGGGCACCAGTCGCTTCTGGCCACGCGGATGCGCTCGATCGACATGATCAAGGCAGCCCCCGCCTATGCAATGAAGATGCCCGACCTTTTCAGCGTGGAATGCTGGGGGGGCGCGACCTTTGACGTGGCCTATCGCTTTCTGCAGGAATGCCCCTGGCAGCGGCTGCGCGAGATCCGCGCGCAAATGCCCAACATCATGACGCAGATGCTGCTGCGGGCCTCCAATGCCGTGGGCTATACGAACTATCCCGACAATGTCGTTCAGGAATTCGTCCGCCAGGCGGCGGTGTCGGGGGTGGACGTGTTCCGCGTCTTCGACAGCCTGAATTGGGTCGAAAACATGCGCGTCGCGATGGACGCGGTGATCGCAGCCGACAAGGTCTGCGAGGCGGCGATCTGCTACACTGGCGACCTCCTCGACCCTGCACGGTCGAAATACGACCTGAAATACTATGTCAGCATGGCACGCGAGCTGGAGGCCGCTGGCGCGCATGTCCTGGGGCTGAAGGACATGGCGGGGCTCTTGAAGCCAGCTGCGGCCAGCGTGCTGGTCCGCGCGCTGAAAGAGGAGCTGACGATCCCCGTGCATTTTCACACCCATGACACCTCGGGCGCCGCGATCGCGACGATCATGGCGGCGGCAACCGCGGGCGTGGATGCGGTGGACGGGGCGATGGATGCGCTGTCGGGCAATACTTCGCAGCCGACGCTCGGCTCGATTGTCGAGGCCTTGCGCCATACCGAGCGGGACACCGGGCTCGACATTGCGGCGATCCGCGAAATCTCGAACTACTGGGAGGCGGTGCGTGGATTCTACGCCGCCTTCGAAAGCGGGATGCAGGCGCCGGCCTCTGAGGTCTATCTGCACGAGATGCCGGGCGGGCAGTTCACCAACCTCAAGGCTCAGGCGCGGTCGCTCGGCCTCGAGGAGCGCTGGCACGAAGTGGCGCAGGCCTATGCGGACGCCAACATGATGTTCGGCGATATCGTCAAGGTCACGCCCTCCTCCAAGGTCGTCGGCGACATGGCGCTGATGATGGTCAGTCAGGGCCTGACCCGTGCGCAGGTCGAGGACCCAGATATCGAGGTCGCATTCCCGGATTCTGTCGTCGACATGATGAAGGGCAACCTCGGCCAGCCCCCCGGGGGCTGGCCCGAGGCGATCCAGCGCAAGGTGCTCAAGGGCGAGGCACCGCTGACCGACCGGCCGGGCAGGCACATGACCCCGGTCGACCTCGAAGCGGTCAGAGCCGACCTCGAAAAGACGCTCGACGGGCGCAAGGTGGATGACGAGGACCTGAACGGTTACCTCATGTATCCCAAGGTCTTTCTCGACTACATGGGCCGGCACAGGACCTATGGGCCAGTGCGCGCAC
>JBEIDZ010000265.1:0-4626 GCA_040383215.1 Paracoccaceae bacterium
CCCCCCCGCACCCCCCCGCACGGGGGGCCATGCCCCCCGCGACCCCCCGCCTGGACCTCCCCACGCCGTTCAACGACCGGGACGCCGCGGGCCGGTCGGGCCCGGACCCGCGACCGCTCAGAGCAGACCGGCCGCCCGGAACAGTGCGCGCAGGTCGGCCACGGGGCGGGCACCCACATGGCCGATGACCTCGGCCGCCGCCACGCAGCCCATCCGGCCCGCAACGGCAAGGTCGCGCCCGGTCGCCAGCCCGTAGAGGAACCCGGCCGCACACTGGTCGCCCGCGCCGGTCGCGTCGACGGGCACCACGCGCTGCACCGGCACCACCACCTGTTCCGCCCCGCGCAGGATCACCACGTCATGGCCCGACCTTGTGCAGACCACCGTCCCCGCATCGCGCGCCGCCTGTTCGAGCGCGGTCGACAGATCCGCCTCGTAAAGCGATTCCCATTCGTGTTCGTTGCCGATCACATAGTCGAGCTCGCGCACGAGCCTGCGGAAATCGCTCCGGTGGCGGTCGACACAGAACGGGTCGCTGAGCGCGATCCCCGCCTGGCCGCCCCGTTCGCGGCAGAGCCGCGCCGCGCGTTCGAAGGCGGCCTTCCCCTTGGGCTTGTCGTAAAGATAGCCTTCCAGAAACAGGAAGGCCGCCTGTCCCGCCACGTCGTCGGCCACATCGCCCGGACCAAGTTCGGAGGAAATGCCGAGATAGGTGTTCATCGACCTCTCTCCGTCGGGCGAGATGAAGATCATCGACCGCGAGGTCGGCAATTCCCCCCCCGGCACCGGCGGATTGACGAAATCCGTGCCATTGCCCGCCATCTCCTGCGCATAGAAGCGGCCAAGCGCATCGTCATGCACCCGCCCGATGAAGGCGGTGGGCAGGCCCAGATTGCCAAGCCCCGCCATGGTGTTCGCGACCGATCCCCCGGGGGCCTCGACGCGTTCACCCATCGCGGCATAAAGCATCTCGCCGCGTTCGCGTTCGACCAGCTGCATGATCCCCTTGCCGATCCCCATCCGGGCCAGAAAGGCATCGTCCGTCTGGGCAAAGACGTCGACGATCGCATTGCCGATGCCCACCACGCTGTATGTCTTCATTCGGTCTTGTCCTTGAAAAGGCAAAGGTCGCGGATCAGGCAGGACGGACATTTCGGGCGCCGCGCGAGGCAGGTATAACGCCCGTGCAGGATCAGCCAGTGATGCGCATGGATCTGGAATTCGGCCGGCACATTGTCCTCGATGGCGCGCTCCACCGCCTCGGGGTCGCGCCCCGGGGCAAGCCCCGACCGGTTGCCCACGCGGAAGATATGCGTGTCGACCGCCTGCGCCGGCAGATGCCACCACATGTTCAGCACCACATTAGCGGTCTTGCGCCCCACCCCCGGCAGCCCTTGCAGCGCCGCCCGCGACGACGGCACCTCGCCGCCATAATCCTCGACCAGGATGCGCGAGAGGCGGATCACATGCCGGGCCTTGGTCCGGAAAAGCCCGATCGTGCGGATATGCGCGATCAGCCCCTCTTCGCCCAGCGCCAGCATCGCAGCCGGCGTGTCGGCCACGGCAAAAAGCCCGCGCGTGGCCTTGTTCACGCTCACATCCGTCGCCTGCGCCGACAGCGCGACCGCGACCAGAAGCGTGAAGGCATTGAGATGTTCAAGCTCGCCCTGCGGTTCGGGATCGACCGCCTGAAACCGCAGAAAGGCCGCGCGCATCGCGGCATAGGGAAGCTGGGGCGCGGAGCGGATCGGGCTGGCCATGGCGGACAAGCTATGCCCGCCCGCAACGCCTGCGGCAAGCCCGCGCGGATGCGCAGGTTTCGGGTCGCGGGACGCGCGGCGCCGGCCTAGGATCGCGGCATGGACCATAGAGCCTCCTATCACTACCACGTCATGCGGCGCGCCATCGCGCTCATCGACGCAAGCCCCGCCCCCCTCCCGCTCGAGGCGCTGGCCGCCGCGATGGATATGAGCCCCGCGCATTTCCAGCGCCTCTTCACGCAATGGGCCGGCGTCTCGCCCAAACGCTACCAGCAATACCTTGCCCTCGGGCTTGCGCGCGACCTGCTCGCCCGCCGCCATACCACGCTCGCGGCCGCCGATGCCGCGGGCCTTTCGGGCGGCGGGCGGCTGCACGACCTCTTCCTGCGGTGGGAGGCGATGAGCCCCGGCGATTTCGCGCGCGGGGGCGAGGGGCTGATCATCCGCCACGGCTGGTTCGACAGCCCCTTCGGCCCGGCGCTTGTCATGGGCACCGACCGCGGCCTCTGCGGCATCGGCTTTGCCGCCGAAACCGGGCGCGACTCGACGATGGCCGACCTCTCGGCCCGCTGGCCGCGGGCGCGCTTCGTCGCCGACCCCGCCCCGCTCGACCCCTGGGCCGCGGCCGCCTTCGGCCGGGCCCCGGGCGAGACACCGCTCTACCTGATCGGCGCACCCTTCCAGATCAAGGTCTGGGAGGCGCTGCTCGCCATCCCCTCGGGCCATGTGACGACCTATGGCGACATCGCCCGCGTGATCGGCGCCCCGCGCGCGGTGCGCGCCGTCGGCACCGCGGTCGGGCGCAATCCGCTGGGCTGGCTCATCCCCTGCCACCGCGCGCTGCGCAAGTCGGGCGCGCTCGGCGGCTATCACTGGGGCCTGCCGGTCAAGCGCGCCATGCTCGCCTGGGAAAGCGCCCGGGCCGAGGCCTGCTGACCCCGTCCGGGGCGCGCGCGCGGGGGGCTTGCGCAGGCGGGCGCTGATATTGGATATCATGGGCCCTGTGACCAATTGCCATTGCAGCGCCCATGCGGCGCTCTCCTCAAGACAGGACATGACACCCATGACCACGCTCCGCCTCCCCCTCGCCTTCGGCGCGATCTCGATCCTCGCGCTTTCCGCCTGCCAGGCACCGCTGCCCGGGCAGTCCACGGTCAGGACCGAAACCGGTGCCGTCGTGGGCGGTCTCATCGGCGCAGGTGTCGGTGCGCTGACCGCCCGGAACGGCGGTGACGCGGTCCGCAACGCCGCCATCGGCGCGGCGGTCGGCGCGGGCCTCGGCGCCATCGGCGGCAATAACCTCGACCGGCAGGAGGCCGAACTGCGCGCCGAACTCGGCGCCGGCGTCGGCCTCGTCAACACCGGCAGCCAGCTCATCGTGACGATGCCGCAGGACATCCTCTTCGCCACCGGCTCGGCCACGCTGACGCCGACGCTGATCGGCGACCTGCAGGACGTGGCGCGCAGCATCAACAAGTATGGCGACACCATGGTCCAGGTCGTCGGCCATACCGACAACGTGGGCGACGCAGGCTTCAACCAGCGCCTCTCCGAACAGCGTGCCCAGTCCGTCTCCTCGGTGCTGATCGGCTCGGGCGTGGCACCCTCGCGCATCCAGATCGTCGGGCGCGGCGAAAACAGCCCCATCGCCTCGAACCAGACGCCCGAAGGCCGCCAGCAGAACCGCCGGGTCGAAATCATCATCACGCCCAGGGCCTGATCGCCCAGGGCCTGATCGCCCCGGCCTGACTGCCCCGGCCTGCCCCCCGGCACCACACCGGGCCGCCCATCCCCGGGCGGCCCGCTTCCCCCTTGCGCCTGCGCCCCCGATCGGTCCAGATCGGCCAGACCGTCAGGCCAGCGCATGATCCCGCTCGACAGCTTCTTCCTCGACCCCGGCCAGCCCGGCACGCTGCAGGCGCGCATCCAGGCGCTGATCGCCCGCGGCATCCTCGACGGCCGCTTCCGCCCCGGCGACCGCCTGCCCTCCTCGCGCGCGCTCGCCCGCCATCTCGGCATCAGCCGCATCACCGTCACCCTCGCCTATACCGAACTTGTGGCCGACGACTACCTCACCGCCCGCGGCCGCTCGGGCTACTATGTCTCGGTCAACGCCCCCGAACCGCCGGCCTTCAGCCCCGGCACACCCGGTCCCAGCACGGTCGACTGGCCCGCCCGTCTCGGCCCCGCCATCCCCTCGCTCGGGATCGAGAAACCGGGCGACTGGCCCGCCTACCGCTTCAACTTCATCTACGGCCAGCCCGACCCGACCCTCTTCGACAGCGCCAACTGGCGGCTCTGCGCCGTCATGGCGCTGGGCAAGCGCGACTTCCTCGCGCTCGCCGCAGACCGCTACGACCAGGACGACCCCGATCTCGTCGACATCATCGCCCGCCAGACCCTGCCCCGCCGCGGCATCCTCGCCGGCCCCGACAACATCCTCATCACGCTCGGTGCGCAGAACGCGCTCTGGCTCGCCGCCCAGATCCTCGCCGGCCCCGCCGTGATCGAGGATCCGGGCTATCCCTCGCTGCGCGCCATCCTCGCCGCCCGCGGCGGCCCCGTGACCGCCCTGCCCGTCGATGCCGAAGGGCTCGACCCCGCCCTGATCCCGCCCGGCACGCGCAGCGTCTTCACCACCGCCTCGCATCAGTGCCCGACCAGCGTGACCATGCCGCTCGCCCGCCGCCAGGCCCTGCTCGACCGGGCCGAGGCCGACGACTTCCTCGTCATCGAGGACGACTACGACTTCGAGATGTCCTTCCTCAAACCGCCTTCGCCCGCGCTGAAATCGCTCGACCGGCGCGGCCGGGTGATCCATGTCGGCTCCTTCTCCAAGTCGATCTTCCCCGGTCTCCGGCTGGGC
>JBEIDZ010000266.1:0-4624 GCA_040383215.1 Paracoccaceae bacterium
GACCCCACCCCACCCATGAGCGAGGTGCCCCCGATCACTGCCGCGGCCACGGCCTGAAGCTCCATCCCTTCGCAGATCGAGGGCAGGAAGGAATTCAGCCGCAGCGACTGGATCATGCCGGCGAACCCCGCAAGCACCGAACAGCTCATGAAGCACGCGATCTTCACCTTGCCGGTGGGAATCCCCATCGCCTTTGCAGCGGGAAGAAAGCCCCCCGTCGCACGCACCCAGTTGCCGAAATTCGTCCGGCTGAGCAGCAGCGCCAGAATGATTGCGATGCCGGCAAACCACAGGACCGAGGCACGGATTGCCACGGGCCACCCCTCGTAAATGAAGCCGACAAACAGCCAGCTTGGCACCTCACCGGGGCGGATGCGCGGCGGAAACCCGCCAGAGACCACGATCGTCATAGACCGCGCCATGAAGAGCATCCCGAGCGTGGTGATGAACGACGGTATGTCAAAGCGGATCGTGATCCATCCGTTGATGAAGCCGATGAAGGCGCACAGGGCCAGAGCGATCAGCACTGCCGGCCAGAAGGGCATGCCATTGACGAAAAGCACCGCCATCGTCATCGGCATCAGCGCAAAGACCGACCCCACTGAAAGGTCGAACTCACCGCAGATCATCAGAAGCGTGACCCCCAGCGCGACAAGTGCCGTCTCTGGCAGGAGGCCAAGGATACCGCGCAGATTGTCCTGGCTTAGGAAAACCCCATCGGATCGAAGGTAGAAGAAAAGCACAAGAACAGCAAGCAAGAGCCCCCCGGCCAGTTCGGGTTTCTCCAGAGCGATTTTGACAAGGCGGCGCATGCGGGTCTTCGAACCTCCTGCTGAAAGCCGGGCCGGCGCGGCCACCCGCGCGGGCCCAAGGGTATGCTCAGCGCAGACCCTGTTCCGACAGTTCCCGGATCGCCGGCACATCATCAGGATAGACCAGCGCCTCGCCCGTATTCATGTCGACGGGGGCCAGCCCGACGTTCACCGCCTGATGCACCATCATCACGGGCATGAAGCCCTGCATGAACGGCTGCTGGTCGACCTGAACCTGGATATAGCCCGCCTCCATCTCGTCCAGCACGATGGGGACAAGGTCGAACCCACCGAGCAGAACCTGGCCCGGCGCTACGCCGCGGTCACGCAGCACGCCCGCAACGCCCGCATGCCAGAATCCGGTGTCGAAATAGGCGTTGGTGTTCGGGTTTGCCGTCAGATAGGCCCCGACACGATCCGCCACGATGGCAAGATCAAGCCCGGAGTCGATCTCCTCGTAGGTGATCTGCCGGTCGGGATTGGCCGCGATCATCTCGTCGAGATAGTTGGTGATGCCAAGCGCACGCTGCTCCGACCAGTTCTGGCCGGGGCCCGAAACGCCGACGAGCACATGGATCGGCCCTTCGGCCGGGAAGTTTGCGGACTGCGCCCGCGCCAGCCCGTATCCGGCCGGGATGAAACCCTGCCCGACGAAGGCCTGCCGCGCATTGCCCGCGGCCCCTTCGAGATCGTCCACGTTCGACGCGATCACGATGATGCCCGCGTCACGTGCGCGCTGGATCACGTCGTCGAACGCCTCGTTGTCGACGATCGAGGTGATGAGCGCATCAGGCCCACGGGCCAGCGCCGCCTCCATGTTGGCGACCTGCTCGGGGATCGACCCATCGGTCTGGACATACACCATCTGGCAATTGGCGCCAAGCAGCCCGCAGGCTTCCTCATAGCCCTTCTGCACGGCCTGCCAGAAGGTGTTGGACGCACCCGAATGCACCGTGAACACGATGTCGAGCGGTTCCTGCGCGAAAGCCGCCGAGCCCGCGCTCAGCGCGGCCACGGCGGTCAGGGTCTTCAGAAGTCGCATCTTGGGTCTCCTCCTCCCGTTGTCATGCGTCATTCACACCGTCGCAGCATCCGTGCGGCGGCGGGTCACTGTAAAGGCCCGATCAAGGTCCGGGTTCAGATCGAGTCCCAGACCCGGCCCCGGCGGGACGGTGATCATCCCGTCCCTCACCTCTGGCAACGCGGTCACGATATCGCGGTACCAGGTGCGATAGAAGGCCCGGACGCTTTCCTGCACGACCGCATTGGGCGCGTTCAAGGACAGGTGCGTCGAGGCGCACAGGACCACCGGCCCCGTGCAGTCATGCGGTGCCACCGGCAGGTGCCAGGCCTCGGCCATCGCGGCGATCTTGCGCGCCTCGCTGATCCCCCCGCACCACGACAGGTCCAGCATCACGATCCCCGCAGCCCCGGTGTCGAGCAGATCGCGGAATGCCGCCCGCGTCGCCAGCTTCTCCGAGGCGCAGACCGGCGCGGGCGAGGCATCGGCATAGCGCCTGAGGTCGCCCAGGGTTTCCATCCGGATCGGGTCCTCGTGCCAGAACGTCTCAAATGGCGCGAGCGCGCGGGCGATCCGGATCGCCGGCGCCAGATGCCAGAGCGAATGAAACTCGACCATCACTTCCATCCGGTCGCCGACCGTGCGCCTGATCTTCTCGAAAGGCGACAGCGCGGCCTTGAGATCGGTCAGGTCGATCGATAGTCCCCCCGACCGCTCGGCCGCCGCGTCGAAGGGCCAGATCTTCATCGCCGTGATCCCTTCGTCGAGCAGCGACTGCGCCAGCTCGTCAGCGCGGTTCAGGAAGGCGTCCAGATCGTCGTAATCCGCGCTCGCCCCCAGCCCGTAGTTCCCGGTCTCCTGCCCGCTCGCCGCGCGGATATAGTCAGTGCCGGCACAAGTGTTATAGGTCCGGATCGACCGCCGCGTGAACCCGCCCAGAAGCTGCGCGACCGGCTGGCCCGTCGCCTTGCCGAAAACGTCCCACAGCGCAATGTCGATGGCCGAATTACCCCGCATCTCTGCCCCGGCCGACCGCTGCCCGACATAGCCGGCAAGGTCCATCGCCAAACGGTCGATCTCCAGGGGGTCGCGCCCGATCACCCGCGGCGCGATGACCTCGTGCACATGCGCCTCGACCGCGCCCGCGCCAAAGAAAGTCTCGCCAAGCCCGGTCAAACCCTCGTCCGTCTCCACACGCAGCCAGACCAGGTTCGGCCGCTCGGCAATCCGGACGGTTTCCACCGCAGTGATCCGCATCAGGACATCCCCGCCGCAACCAGCGCCTTGATGCTTTCGTCGAAATGCGCGCCCATCGCCCTGACTGCGCGCGCCGGGTCCCCCTCGGCCACCCCGCGCGCAAGCTCCTCGTGGTGCAGCAGCATCCGCTCACGGTCGGCATCTGTGGCGCGGCTGCGCCAGCCGATGCTCCAGGTCTGCCGGGTGATCGCCTTCAGTGCGCCCACGATCAGCCCGAACAGGGGATTGCGGCTCGCACGCGCCAGCACATCGTGAAACGCCAGGTCCCGCTCCATCAGCACCTCGGGCGCGTTCGCCGCGGCACGCATCGCAACCGCAATTGCGACCAGTTCTGCCGCCTCCGCCTCGGTGCGCCGCAGCGCGGCCAGGGCAGCGATCCTGCTCTCGATGGTGCGGCGGACGTCATAGACCTGTTGCACGCTGATCTGATGCGTCAGCACGCCATGTTCGATCATCAGCGCCATGGCCCCATGGTCGATCTCGGCCACCGTCGCCCGCCGCCCGTTGGCGATCTCGATGATCCGCATCGCCGCGAGCGACCGGAATGCCTCGCGCACCACTGTCCGCGATACGTTCAGTTCGCGCGACAGTGCCGCCTCACTTGGCAGCCGGTCCCCGGGAACAAGGTCATGGTCCCGGATATGACGGGTGATCGCACCAATCGCTGCGCCAACGCGCCCGCCACCCTCAAAGGCCACAGTCTCCAACTCGTGCAATCGACCGATTCCCCCTCGACCTGTCAGACAGGTTAGAGGCGATTGCACCCGAATGAAACCCTTTCGTCGCGGCAAACGCCCGGCCATGTCCCCCTTGACATGCGAGTCACGCCGCCACCGCCCGGATATGCCCTTTACAGTCTGGCGCCCTGTACTCTCACGGCAATGTCCTTTTGCGCCCGTAGATCTCGAAACGGTGCCATTCGATGTCGTAACCGAGTTCGGCCGCGATCTCGGCCTGCAACCGCTCGATCTGGTCCGAGCGGAACTCCACCACCTCACCGGTATCCAGGTCGATCAGGTGGTCGTGATGCGCCGAACTGGCCAGTTCGTACCTCGCCCCGGCCCCACCGAATTCGTTGCGCAGCACGGTTCCCGCCTTCTCGAGCACCGAGAGCGTCCGGTAAACCGTCGCCAGCGACACCGTCGGATCGATAGCCCGCGCCCGCGCCAAAATCTCCTCGGCCCCCGGATGGTCGCTCGCATCGCGCAGGACCTGCAGGATGGCCACGCGCTGCCGCGTCACTCGGACACCGTCCGTGCGCAGCTCGGCCGTCGATCCATCGTCCCCTGAGGCGCTCATGATCAGCAGTCTAGTCCTTCGAAACCGACGACTCAAGATTGAGAGCCATTCGCAGGAAGCTTGACTTCTTGAGAGTCGTTCTTAATCTCAAAACTGCTATTGCGAAACGGAGGAACCATGACACCCCTGCGGCTTTGTCTCGTTCTCGCCACCATTCCCTGCGCGGCCTCGCAGCTTTCGGCCGAGGACCTTAAGGTCGTCACCACCTTCACCGTGCTCGCCGACATGGCCCGCA
>JBEIDZ010000267.1:0-4601 GCA_040383215.1 Paracoccaceae bacterium
CACCCCAAGACACTGAAAACCGACACGCTGCAGGCGCATCCCCGCAGATTGTTTCCGGATAAAGCCAAAATGTTGTCGGAATAGGGTAAGGAGGTGAAAACACTGCGGGGCACCGCAAGGAACCGGAAAGGAAGGTCGAAAAAGCCCGGTCGCCCGGGAATAGGAAAGGGCCGTGACCCTGCGGTCACGGCCCCTGCCGGTCAGACCGGTGGCGCGACGTCAGCCGCCCACTTGCGTGGAGCGCAGTTCAGCGTCGATGTCATCGGCAAGGTCTTCCACACCGCCAGTAACGGTGAACAGCACGGCCGTCCCAAGGCCGACGATCGCGGCAGTCAGCACGACCCAGTCGACGGTGACGGCGCCATCTTCCTCGGCATGGAAGGTCTTGATGAAGTTGAACATGTAACATCTCCTCAGATGTGATCCGGGTTGCACTCGTTACCGCGTGGGTGGTGGCGTCAGGACTGACGGACCCCCGATCCCGCCGTGGATGGCGTGATATGGGCCCCGCATTGGGGCCGGATCGCGGCACACCTGCAGCGAATCTGAGGAGGTTCGGTCAGGAAAACGTCAAAAGGGAAACGAATCCGAAGGACCGTTTCCTGAGCGGAGGTTGATACCCGCTGCGCGACGGGTCTGCCCGTCGCCTCTGTGTGTTCCGCGGCTACAGGCCGCGGAACGTGTCAATCAAGTGCGCAGCACCCTCGCTCCCGCACCGGAAGCGCACCGTCCACAGCACTGCGACCAGAAACCGACACTATCCTCACATCCGCGCCGCAGAGCCCGAGGATTGTCCCAAGCACGGATCGTGTAATTGCCCCGGACACAAACAAAGGGGCCGCGCACTGAACGCGGCCCCCGTCATCATACAAGAAAGGTCATCAGCCGCTGTTACTCGCCAGCTGCGGTTGCCAGGTCAGTTTCGATTTGCGTCGTAAGAGTTGCGGTACCGGTTCTCACGACCGTCAACACGCCAATCGCGATGGCGACCAGGGCAGCGGTCAGCACGATCCAGTCAACGGTCACGGCGCCGTCGTCCTTGGCGGCAAAGTTCTTGATGAAGTTCAGCATGGTTTTCTCCTTTGGTCTGTCGTTCGGGTTTCACGCTCTGTTACCGGGCCGGATCGTCTCGGGCCGCCTTCGTTTCTGGCGTGATCCCCGGCTTCGATAAGTTCATTAGGCTGCCAGATAAGGGCGTGAATGTGGCGTTAATGGTTAATTTTCAAGGTTTATGAAAAGTGAACGCCGTTCTTAAATCACTGATATATAATACGTATCTTCCCATGATTGTCTGAACGACCCCTGCCGCTACCGCATTGCGTGGCCATTGGAGCGCAGCGCGGCGCAATCCGCGCTAGGCGGTCTTGGCGGGGTCGGCGCTTCCTGCCATGATCACCTCAACAATACACGAAGGCAGGAGCAGCGCCTTCCATGCAGGCAGTCAGGACCATGGCGTTTGCCGTGCTCCTTTGCGCCGCACCGCAGGTGCAGGCGGAGGAGACGCGGATCCAGCCCGATTTCACATTCCGGCGCGTCGCGGCGCCGGACTCGGGTGCTGCGCGGCGGATCACGGTGCAGATCGACCCCGATGCACCCAGCGCGATCCGCGCGCCCGACCCCGAAGACGACCTTGATCCGCCAACGGATGACGACGCGACCGAATCCGTGATCGCGGCGGCGCTGGACGGTGGCGCGGCCGGGGCCCCGGCAGGAACCGGGCCGGGCGCCTTGCCGGCCTATGACTGGTTCTGGAATGCCGTCTCTCCCGCGCTCGGCGATTCAGGGCCGGGGCGGCTCGAACCCGCGCTCGCCCTCCTCGCGACACCGCCGGGGGGCGTCCGGGTGCCGGCACCGCGGTTGCAGGCGCTGCAAGACATCGCCCGCGCGCACGGAACGGACATCCTGCGCCACACGGTGGGCACGCGGGTGTCGCCCGCACTCGTGCTCGCGGTGATCTCGGTCGAATCGGCGGGGCAACAGGCCGCAGTTTCGACCGCGGGGGCCGCCGGGCTGATGCAGCTCATGCCCGCAACGGCGGAACGGTTCGGCGTGACAGACCGGATGCTGACGGACGAAAACATCCGCGGCGGTGTGGCCTATCTCGACTGGCTCATGGGCCATTTCGACAACGACCCGATCATGGTGCTGGCCGCCTACAACGCGGGCGAAGGCGCGGTGCGCGACAATGGCGGGGTCCCGCCCTATGCCGAAACCCGCGGCTATGTGCCCAAGGTGCTGGCGGCCTTTGCCGTCGCACGGGGCCTTTGCGTGACGCCGCCCGACCTTGTCAGCGACGGCTGCGTGTTCAACGTCAACGCGCTCTGACGCGCGTCACCCGACGATCGTGGCCTCTGTTGCGGCGCGCAGGTCGGCTTCGGTGACGCCGGGGGCAAGGTCGACGATGTGCAGCCCCTTGTGGCCGACGTCGAGCACGCCGAGGTTCGTGATGATCCGGTCCACCACCGCCCTGCCGGTCAGCGGCAGCGTGCAGTCGCGCAGGACCTGGCTTTCGCCGTGCTTGGAGGTGTGGTCCATCACCACCACCACGCGGCCCACCCCGGCGACAAGGTCCATCGCACCCCCCATGCCCTTGACGAGCTTGCCCGGGATCATCCAGTTCGCAAGGTCGCCCCTTTCGGAGACCTCCATCGCGCCGAGGATGGCCATCGCGATCTTGCCGCCGCGGATCATGGCAAACGAGGTCGCGCTGTCGAAATAGGCGGAATGGGGAAGCTCGGTGATCGTCTGCTTGCCGGCGTTGATGAGATCGGGGTCCTCGTCGCCCTCGAAAGGAAAGGGGCCCATGCCGAGCATGCCGTTTTCGGACTGGAGCGTGACCGAGACGCCCTCGGGGATGTAGTTCGACACCAGCGTCGGGATGCCGATGCCGAGGTTGACATACATCCCGTCCTTGAGCTCCTGCGCCGCGCGGGCGGCCATCTGGTGGCGGTCCCAGCCCCGGGTTTCGGCGGACATCAGGCGGCCTCCCTCTTGCGCGTGGTGCGCTGTTCGATGCGCTTCTCGTGCTGCCCACGGATCAGGCGGTGGACATAGATGCCGGGCAGGTGGATCGCGTCGGGGTCAAGTTGGCCGGGTTCGACGATCTCCTCGACCTCGGCCACGCAAATGCGCCCGCAGGTGGCGGCGGGCACGTTGAAGTTGCGCGCGGTCTTGCGGAAGACGAGGTTGCCGGTCGTGTCGGCCTTCCACGCCTTCACGATGGCAAGATCGGCCACGATCCCGCGTTCGAGGATATAGGTCTGGCCGTCGAAATCCTTGTGCTCCTTGCCCTCGGCGATGACGGTGCCCACGCCGGTGCGGGTATAGAAGCCGGGGATGCCGGCGCCGCCCGCACGCATCCGTTCGGCGAGCGTGCCCTGCGGGTTGAATTCAAGTTCGAGCTCGCCCGACAGATACTGGCGCATGAATTCGGCATTCTCCCCCACATAGGAAGAGATCATCTTCCTGACCTGGCGGCTCTGGAGCAGGACGCCGATGCCGAAATCGTCCACGCCCGCGTTGTTGGAGGCAAAGGTGAGGTCCTTCGTGCCCGCGTCCTGTATCGCGGCGATCAGCAGTTCTGGGATGCCGCAAAGGCCAAAGCCGCCGGCGGCGATGAACATGCCGTCAAACAGCAGACCCTCCAGCGCCGCGGTCGCATCGGTATAGACCTTCTCTTTCATCGCCGGTCCCTCCAGCCCCTCGGGAGTACTGGCAAGGGGGCGAGCCGGAGTCAATCGCTGCATCGCAGCAGCAGCCCGGGGGCGGCAGGACCGCCCCCCCCCGCCCCCCCGCCGTCACGGGACGGCTTTCACCTGAAAGAAGTCGTCCCGGTTCGCGCCGTCATGGCGGCCAGAGGCGATGCAGCAGCGGCCGAAACCTGCGTCCCGAACCGCAGGGGCAGGGGTCGCGGCGACCGAGTTTCTCGGTCAGGTGGATCGTGCCGCCCCGGATCGTCCTGAGGCCGCGCTTGACCTGCGTCTCAGAGGGGAAGCCCCTGCGCCGTTTGGACATGCGCTCGAAAGCAGGGGGCGTCGTCGTCGTGATGCCGTGTCATGGTCGCCTCCGTCATCTGCGTTGCGGGACACGGGCCGTAGCCGAGTGACAGGGGCGCTGTCAACCTGCGGTCGTGCCGGGGTCGGCCTTCTTCCTTGCGGCAGGCTTCTTCGCGGCGGTCTTCTTGCCGGTCGCGGCCTTCGTCGTCCCGGCGGCCTTTCTCGCGGCTGCGGGGGTCTTGGCGGATTTCGCGGCTGCGCGGGCCTTGCCGGACCTGGGCGCCTTGGCGGCGATGAGGTCGAGCGCCTCTTCGAGCGTCAGGGTCTCGGGCGATCTGTCCTTGGGGATCGTGGCGTTGACCTTGTCCCACTTGACGTAAGCACCGTAACGGCCGGGCATGACGCTGACCGGGCCGCCCGCGGGATGATCGCCCAGAAGGCGGAGCGGTTCGGTCGTGCCGCGCGCACCGCGGCCGCCGCGGCCGGCGGCCTTCTGGGCCAGCACCTCGACCGCGCGGTTCATGCCGATGGCAAAGACCTCATCAGCCTCGCGCAGGTTGGCATAGGTCGTGCCATGCCGGACGAAGGGGCCGAAGCGGCCGATGC
>JBEIDZ010000268.1:0-4592 GCA_040383215.1 Paracoccaceae bacterium
CGCAGCCGCCGGCGGTCGTGGCGGTGTCATGGGCAATCCGCCTCGGGTCCGTCCCGATGACCGCTGACATCTGCCATGACTCGGCCAGACGATCAGCGCTGTGAATGCTCGCACCCCACCCTGGCAGATCGATGCCGTCCGGGGGCGGTCACATCATCACAGCCGCCGGGAGGGGCCAAGCGTCACCTGCCTGACGATGGAACTGTCCGCAGTGGCGGCCCGCACCGTGCATCCGGCCCCGAATGCGCGAGACGCCAAACGTGGCACCGGGAGATCTGAGCGGCAACGCGTCGGGCCATGGCAAGGTGAGCCGGTCATCGCGCGGGCAGAAGAGGCCCTGGCCGGGGGCCCGGGACAGGTGTCAGGCGACGGGAACGAGCATCGCCCTGTCGCGCAACTCCATCCCGAAACCCGGCGCGTCCGACAGCGTCAGCCGGCCCTGCGCGGGGAGCGGTTCGCCGACAAAGAGATCGCCGAAGACGGGCTGGATGCTGCGGCCGTCCGGACTGGCCGCGACGTATTCGCAAAAGGCGGGGCCGGTCTGGCTGGCGATGAAATGGTAGGAATAGGGACCGCTGCCGTGGGGGATGACCTGGATGTCATAGGCTGCCGCGTGGGCGGCGATCCGCAGCGTCTCGGTCAGGCCGCCGACCCACATGACATCGGGCTGGAGGATGTCGACCAGCCGCTCGGCGATCAGCTGGCGGAACCCGTAGCGGGTGTATTCGTGCTCGGCCGTGGTCCAGGTCAGGTCGGGATGCGCGCGGCGGATCTCGCGGTAGCCGTCGTTGTCCTCGGGGGACAGCACTTCCTCCCACCAGCGGATGCCGAGAGGGCGCGCAAGCTCGGCCAGACGGATGGCATAGGGGACGTTCAGGGCCATGTAGCAGTCGACCATGAGCGGATAGTCGGGGCCCACGGCCTCGCGGTGGCGTGCGAGAAAGTCAAGGTTCGCCCGAAGCCCCGCATCACCGTCATGGGGCCCGTGCGGCAGCGGCACCTTAGCGCCCCAGAAGCCCAGCGCCTTGATCGCCGCCGGTTCAGGCGTGGTGCAGTAGAAGGTGATCTCGCTACGTACGCGTCCGCCGATCAGGTTGACGACGGGCTCGCCCCTGATCTTGCCCACGAGGTCCCAGAGCGCCAGATCCACCGCGCTGATCGCCATGACGGGCACACCCTTGCGGCCGTAGGGCAGCGAGGCGCGGTACATCTGGTCCCAGATCAGGTTGATGTTGCGGGCATCCTGACCGATCAGGAAGCCCGCGAAATGATGCTGCACGATCCAGGCGGCGGGATACCCGCCCGAACCCGTGGCCACACCCGTCATGCCGGCTTCGGTTTCCAGTTCGACCACGATCGCGCCAAGAAGGCCGATCCCCCAGCTTGACCGCTTTTCGCGATAGGCGGGGTGGCCTGACATCGGATTGGCAATCAGGCTGTCCACCAGCCAGTGGTCTCCATCGGGTTCGAAATAGGTGCCGCGGCCAGCCTGGGGGTCGACCGTGAAGACACGCACCGCGCGGATGGTGAAGGCGCGGCTCATGCGAGGTAAAAGACCTGCTTCAACGGCACCTGCACCGGGGAATTGTCCGGATGACTGTCCATGATGTCGCACATGAAGGCCCACCAGCGCTTCATCACTTCCTGGTCGGGAAGGGTGGCAAGCCTGTGGTCATCCGCGCGCGTCAGGATCCCGAACAGGTGGTGGCTTTCGGGATCAAGCCAGATCGAATAGTCGGAAATGCCGGACTCCTTCAGCAGCATGACAAGTTCGGGAAAGATCTCATCATGGCGCTTTTCGTATTCGGCCGCCTGGCCGGGATGCAATGTCATGCGGAAGGCGATGCGGTCGGGCATGTCAGCTCCTGTCCGGGGTTTGGGCCATCTGTGCCATCGACCGTCTGGTCGAATCGCGCACATGTTCCAGATGGCGCGTGACCGCGGCGACGGCCCGTTCTTCGTCATGGGCCATGACGGCCTCGGCCACCTCGATGTGCTGCGCGACGCTGACCGAGATCACCCCGGGGGCCGCGCTGGCGATGCGGCGGGCGTCAAGTGCGACGTCGTACAGCCCCAGGGCGACGGTCGCCAGCATGGTGTTGTGCGCCCCGGCATTGAGCGCCTGGTGAAATTCGTAGTCGAGCAGGCGGAAACCGATGGGGTCGGTCAGAAAGGCCTGCCCGTCATGGGCCAGCCGCAGGATGCGGCTGCGTTCCTCGGGTGTCGCACGGATTGTGCAAATGCGCACAAGCTCCACATCCACGATCTGGCGGCAATCGAAATGCTCGTCGATGTCATATTCTGCGACCGACAGCATGGCGTTGAACGGCGCGACCAGCCGCGAGGGCGAAAGATCGGTCACCGAATAGCGGCCGCCCTGGCGGCTTTCGAGCACGCCCATGATGGTCAGCGCCTTCAGGGCCTCGCGCAGGGGCGGGCGCGAGATGCCAAGCGCAACGGCCATCTGCGCCTCGGTTGGCAGCCTGTCGCCCGGGCGCAGGTTGCCGGATTTCACCATGCCGAGAATGCGCCGCGACACCTGTTCCGAAATCGGCTGCCGTGCCAGGATCGGCCCGCCGAAACCTGCCGGGTCCTCGCCGATTGCGCCCAGGCTGCCGGAGGCGAGCGGGTGCATCACAGGCTCAGACGATAGAAGCGGATGGCGTTGCCGCGATAGATTGCGTGCGTTTCGGCCTCGGACAGACCAAGATCGCTGAACGCCCGGTCAAGCAGCTCGACCCATTGGGTGATCGTCGTCGCCTGATGCAGGATCGGGTAGTCCGCGGCAAAGATCGTCCGCTCGGTCCCGAAGGCCTCAAGGGTTGCGGCAATGTAGGGGCGCAGATCGGCTTCGGTCCAATGGTCGAGATCGGCTTCGACAGGCAGGTCCGACAGCTTGATCCACATGTTCGGCCGTTTTGCGAGGAAGGCCACATCGTCGCGGAACTGGTCGATGGCGCCTTCCTTGATGCCGGGCTTGCCGCAATGGTCGAGGATCAGGGGCACCTCGGGCACGCGCATCACGAATTCGCGGACGATATCCATCTGCGTGTGATTGACGTTGATCTCGAAATGCCAGCCGAACCTGGCCAGGAGATTGACCCCCGCGATGAAATCATCCGAGAGCGTCAGCGCCCGGGGGTCGCGGTCGAATTCCACGATCCGGCGGATGCCGCAGACCAACGGATGATTGTCCTGCATCCGGCGCAGGATCGGTTCGGCCCGGGCGCCCCATTCCAGCGGGGCCATCGGGACGATCGCCTTGATCCTGGGGTCGCGGGCGGCCTCGGATTCGACGAATTCGACCTCCTCGAGGTATTGCCCGCCACCCTCCCAGAAATCGGCAAAGCATTCGAGAAACACCATCGCCTCGACCTGCACCGCGCCGCAGTCGCGGGTATAGTCCTCGACATGGTAGGGATGCCCGAAGAGCGGGTGCCCGTCGAAGGCGAAATACTTCAGGCGTGTCTGGTCCCAGACATGCAGATGCGTATCGATCACCGGAAAAGCAGGCATGAGGCACCTCAGGTCGTCAGGCGGAAATTCGCATCCGGCGTTTGCAGGGTCAGGCCGAAACCGGGCCTGTCGTCGGCCAGGTCGATATGGCCGTCCTCGGCCACCGGCTCACCCTCGAAGATGTACCAGAAAAGCTCGTTGCCGACCTCGACGGGCACTTTCGGAAAGTATTCCGCGATCGGCCCGGCATAGCTCGACATCGTGATGTGATAGTTGTGCATCTGGCCTGCATGGGGAATGACCGTCACGTCATGCGCCTCGCAAAGATCGGTGATTTTCTTGGCCGCCGTGATGCCGCCGACGCGGTTCACGTCGAACTGGACGATGTCGAAGGCGCGCAGGTCAAGCGCCTGCCGGAAGCCGTGCAGCGTGTATTCATGTTCGCCCCCCGCGATCGCGACATGGCCCAGCGCGCGCAGTTCCGCATAGCCGGCAAGGTCGTCCGCGATGACCGGCTCTTCGACCCATCGCATGTTCAAGGGAGCAAGCAGCCGCAGCATCCGGCGGGCATATTCCATGGTCCAGCCCATGTAGCAGTCTGCCATGATGTCGACATGGTCGCCCACGGCCTCGCGCGTGGTCTTCACGAGGTCGAGGTTCTTCTGCATCCCCTCGACACCGTCCTTCGGCCCCCAACCGAAGCGCAGCTTGACCGCGCCAAAGCCCTGGTCGGCATAGGCCTTCGCCTCGGCATGGAGCGTGTCGAGCGGCTGGGCGTAAAGGCGGCTGGCGTAGACCGGCACCTTCGGCTTGGTCCGCCCGCCCAACAGCTTGAAGACCGGCTGCCTCAGCACCTTGCCCTTGGCGTCCCAGATCGCAAGGTCGACTGCACTGATCGCGGTCATCCCGATGCCCTTGCGGCCAAATGGCAGGGTGCGGCGGTACATCGACTGCCAGAGGTATTCGCTGTCCATCGGGTCGGCCCCGATGAGCAGCGGCTTGAGATAGGTATCAATCGTCGTCTTGACCGCATGAGGCGCCAGCGCGGCATTCCCGATCCCGATCGTGCCGTCGTCAAGCGCGAGTTCCACGACCAGCCAGCCCAGAAAGCGGAACCCCGCGATCGAGCCGGTGAC
>JBEIDZ010000269.1:0-4568 GCA_040383215.1 Paracoccaceae bacterium
CGTGGCCCGCGCGTTGAAGTGCCAGAAGTTGAGTGCAGCATCGACCCCGCCCGCAAGCAGCAGTTCGTTGACAAGCGGCGGCGCACCGAACTCTGCGTCGATGACCTCGGACAACACACCACCTGTCTTGGCAGCGTAATAGGCCTGCAACGCGACATAGGATTTGTCGACCGGCCCGCCGGCGACAGCGATGGAGGCACCGTCCAGATCCGCGATGGACTCGACCGGGCCACCCGGCATGACCATGAGCCCGCCCACAGCCAGGGAATGGGGAACGAACGTGAAATCGGCCCCCTCGTGGCGCTGGATCGACGTCCAGACGAAATCCGACAGGATGACGTCAACCTCGCCCGCCTGCAGCGCAACCTGTCCCGCGCCCGAGTTTGCCACATCGCGGATTTCCACGTCGATCCCGTGGTGTTCGTCGATATGGGCCGCCTGCATTGCCGCGATTTCCCATGCCGCCGTGCCGGTGGTCTGCAACCCGAGCTCAATCGTCTTGGCTGCGGGAGAGAAGGCGGAAACAGCCATCCAGCTGAGCAGAATGCCCCCGGTCGCCGTGATCTTCAGGGGATTTATTGTCATGATCTATGCTCCCGGAGCTGGCCCGTACTGGCCCGGCAATTCGCCCGAGTGGCCTACCATGGCCCCGGATTGGCCGGACCAATAATCTATATTGGCCTGAAGGAATTGATAATCTATATTGGCCTGAAGGAATTGATCGGAACGGTCCATGCGGGCAAGCATTCGTGAACGGGAGGGAGTCACTCATGATGATCCGCGGACTGATCGGAGCGGTTGCGCTTGCCTGCATGGGGGGGCCGCTGTGGGCTGAGGGCAACCTTGCCGCTGCGCCAGAGACCCTGGAACCGCTGATCCTGAACGGTGGCGACTGGAGCATGGCGCCGCTTGAGTACACGCTTGAAACCGGGAAATACTATCAATGGGCCATCACATCGGATGGCCAGGAAGAATTCGCGGTGATGGCGCCCGAATTGTGGCGCAATGCCTGGATCAACCAGGTGGTCATCAACGATCTGGAGGTAAAGCCGATGGGGCTTTACTCGGTCGAGTTCGATGACGAAGGCACGATCAACATCTGGTTCGTACCGATCCGGCCGGGACGGTACGACTTCTGGGTCGACGGCTTCGAAGACCGCGGCATGCGCGGCCATTTCATGGTGAACTGAGATGCGCTGGATTGCCGCCACAGCGGTCCTTCTGTCCCCGCTGGCTGCAGCGGCAGACGGCACAGGGAACATCTTCGTCTCCCTGGAACGCGGCAACGAGATCGTGGTGCTGTCGCCGGAACACGAGATCATCGCCCGGATCGAGACATCGCGGCGACCGCGGGACATGCACTTCAACGACGATCACACGCTGCTTTATGTCGCCTGCGGCGATGATGACGTGATCGAAGTGATCGATGTCTCCACTTTCGAAATCGTGGACGCCATCCCGACCGGACCCTCGCCCGAGGTCTTTGCCTTTTCGCCGGACCGGACGCGCATCTATGTCTCGAACGAGGAAGACAGCACGCTCGAATTCATCGACCTTGCCACAGGCACGGTCGAGGCGCGCGTGCCGACCGGGGCAGAGCCCGAAGGTGTCATCAACTCGGCGGACGGATCGACCGTCTATGTCACCTCCGAAGTCGCCGACATGGTGCATGTCGTCGATCCGGTGGCAGCGCGTGTGACCAAGAACATCATCGTCGGCACGCGGCCACGGCGATTCATCGTCACCCCGGACGGGGCGGAATTGTGGGTGTCAGACGAATTGTCGTCGGAAGTCCACGTGATCGACACAGCGACCAACACCATCAAGGAGGTCCTGAGCTTCCTGCCGCCGGGTTTCCGGCCAGAGGATGTGACGCCCGTGGGCATGGCGATCACGGCGGACGGGAGCCGCATCTTCATCTCGCTGGGCCGGGCGAACCATATCGCCGTCGTCAAGGCAGCAACGCGCGAGGTCGAGGCCTATATCCTCGTGGGATCGCGTGCCTGGTCCGTCGCGCTCAGCCGCGACGAACAGACCGCTTATGTCGCCAACGGCCTCTCGGACGACATCACCATCATCGACCTCGGCGCCATGGCTCCGGTCGAAAGCATTCCGGTCGGTCGGACACCGCATACCATCCTGGTGGACGACTGATCATGCGCCGCTTGCTTGCCCTCCTGCTGGTGATCTGGCCTCTGGCGGCGCCGGCCCAGGATCAGCCGCTGGCACCGGTGGTGATCGGCCTTGTGACTCTGAAGGACGATCCGCGCTATCTGCGCGACTGGGGCTATGCCCGGCTGATCGTGCCGCCGCCGGTCCGGTCGATCGAGGGCGCGGAAATGGCGATCGACGACCTCGCCTTCGTCTCCGAGGCGATGGGGCTCGCACCGCGGATAGAGACGCGGGAGATCGCAGGCAGTGACGCGCTGCCGGCGGTGCAGGACCTGATTGATCAAGGCGCGCTCTTCGTCCTGCTCGACCTGCCCGGCGAGATGGTGGCCGCGGTGGCAGAGGCCGGACCCGGCGCGACCCTGATCAACGTTTCGGCCCCGGACAATGCGCTGCGGGAGGCGTGCCATCCGGGTCTGCTCCACGCCTATCCGAGCGACCGGGAACTCATGGACGCCTTCGCGCAGTACCTCAGATCGAAGGACTGGACAGATGTGCTCGTCCTTGAAGGCGAAAACCCGCGGGATGCCGCCATCGCGGACGCTTTCACGGAAAGTGCGGAACGGCTCCGGCTCACGATCCAGGATCGCCGGGAATTCACCCTCGCCGCCGACCCCTCGCAGCGAGAGGGCAACAACGTTTCTCTCCTGACCGGAGGCGCCAGGTATGACGTCGTCTTCGTGGCGGACACGCGCGGGGAATTCGGACGCTATGTGCCCTATGCCACGCAGGAGGCACGGCCGGTGATCGGCTCTGTCGGCCTGACGGCCGAGGCCTGGCACTGGGCGATGGAGCGGGACGGAGCGACGCAGGTTTCCTCGCGTTTTGACAAACTCTACGGGCGAAAGATGGGGTCGGTCGATTGGGCGGCCTGGATCGCCGTGAAGTCGGTCATGCAGGCATACACCCGGGCGCCAGAAATGACGCGGGCGGCAATGACGGACTACATGTCATCGGACGACATGACACTCGACGGATCGAAGGGTGTGCAGCTCAATTACCGGCGCTGGTCGGGGCAGCTGCGGATGCCGATCCTGCTTGCCTCATCGGACGCGGTGATCGCGGTCGCCCCGATCGAAGGATATCTGCACGCGACAAACGTGCTGGATACGCTGGGAATCGACGATGCCGAATCGGCCTGCGAGTAGGCCGCGCGCGATGACGCGCCATGGGTTTCGTCCGGCATCCCGCTCCGGCACACCCCGCGATGGCTCCCTCCGGACCATCGCCCCCAAGCCGGGCGGGATTGCAGTGAACGTCATCTCTGTCGCGCAGGGGTAAGCCGGCGATGATCAGCACTCTGCAGAACCTCTTCCCTGCGAGGCCCTGGTCCGGCGACAGCGATGCGGCCTTCGGACGGCGACACGAACCAGGACAATCCGGACGCCGTCCGGCTGACACAAATCGACCCGCCACGGGCAAAGAACACGCCATTGCTCTTGCCACCGGAAGCGCACTGAGAGACAGTGACCAAGCCGGAGCTCGTGCCAAAGTGCTTCCGGCACCAAAGGAAATTGCGGGGCTGACCTTCGTGCAGGTGACCATGTCTCACCTCGGCCTGGGGCTCTGGGTGATCGTCGCTCGGGAAATGTCGAAGTTCTTTCGACAAAGAGAGCGGCTGATCTCGAGCCTTGTGCGACCGCTGCTGTGGTTACTGGTCTTCGCCACCGGCATGCATGACCTGTTGGGCGTGTCGATCATCCCGCCCTACCAGACCTATACGCCGTATCAGGAATACGTCCTGCCCGGCCTTGTCGGTGTCGTGGTTCTGTTTCAGTCGATGCAATCGGCGCTGAGCCTTGTCTATGACCGCGAGGCAGGCGTGATGCGGGTGATGCTGGTGACGCCACTGCCCCGGGCCTGGCTGCTCTTTGCCAAAATCCTCGCCGCCGCGACACTGGCGCTCGGACAGGCAATAGCCTTTCTGGCAGTGGCCGCGCTCCTCGGCATCAACATGCCCTGGGGCACGGTGTGGTTCGCAATCCCGGCGGCGCTCCTGGCGGGGCTGATGCTCGGTGCGATCGGCCTTGTCGTCACCGTCTACACGCGCCAGATCGAGAACTTCGCCGGAATGATGAACTTCGTCATCTTCCCGATGTTCTTCCTGTCATCCGCGCTCTACCCCTTGTGGAAACTCCGCGAAAGCGGGGCGGAGCTGATTTGGTACCTCGCCATGGCCAATCCGTTCACCCATGCCATCGAACTGATACGCTTTGCCGCCTATGGCCAGATGAACTGGCTCGCTCTGGCGGTCGTGACCGGGACCGCGCTGATGGCCTTCGCGCTGGCGGTGCGGGGCTACAATCCCCAGATCGGCACAATCGGCAAGCTCAAGCGCGGTTGACCAGACGCTCTTTCAGATACCCTGACAAAGGTCCTTGCCCCCCGGGCGGATGATC
>JBEIDZ010000270.1:0-4566 GCA_040383215.1 Paracoccaceae bacterium
CAAGTCTCTAGCCTGGGATACCCCGTCCGGACCCGGCCTTTCGTCTCGACGTCTCGCAGCACCGCCGTCAGCCCGGTCCGCGACAGGTTGAAAATCTGCGCCATGGCTGACAGGCAGATCACTCTCCCCCGCCTTGCACAAGACCCCCTGCCCCGCCCGCCGGACGAAAACCGGGAGCGCGCGCGACCCCCGGGGAGGATGCCAGCAGCGGCCACGGGCTGAACGCATGGCTCGCCTCCCAGGGGCGCCGTGACGCGCGAACTCCGGGGGCGACCCTTGTCCGCTTCCAGCCCAGGGACATCGGTCCCTGACGCCGCTCTCCAGTATTTCTGACTTCGGCTCCACCGCGATTCGCGGGCCTCTGTCGGGGGATATCCCGACCTCCGGCTGCGGGACCGGCAATTCTCTGCGCAACCCGTCAGTGGTCCCGCCCCGGCCGGCGGAAGGGGTCTTGCGAGGGGGCGCCAGGGCTCTCCCGATTGACGCCCGCGCGCCGAACGCCTAGCCTGCATCCTCGGCACCGCCTTTCTCGTGGCGGCATGTCATGAAGCCGTCGCACAACGGCGCGACACGCAATGCGTCATCAAGATCGACAGGGAGTATCTGCGACCATGACCAAGAACTTCACCCGGCGTTCGGTCCTCAAGGGCACGGCCGTCACCCTCGGCGCGCTGGCCGCGCCCGCCATCATTCCGCGCGAAGTGCTCGCGCAGTCCGGCCAGCTCAACTTCACCGGCTGGGCGGGCTATCCGCGTCTGGCCTCCGACGTCTTCCCCGCCTTCGAGGCCGCGACCGGCATCAAGGTCAACTTCACCGAACTGCCCGACCAGGACGCGATGTTCGCAGCCGGCAAGGTCGCAGTCGAAGCCGGCGGCATCGACGTGATCGAACCGACGATCGACCGCTGGGGCGGCTGGAATTCCAACGGCCTTCTGCAGGCCTGGGACCCCGCCAAGCTCGCGCTCGACAACTACCTGCCCGGCCTGGCCGACGGATCCGCGGGCGAACGTTCGCGTGATGCGTCCGGCGCACTCTTCTACGTCCCCTCGAACTGGGGCACCGAAGCGCTCGTCGTCGCCAATGACGCCGCCGTCCTCTCCGATCCGCCCTCGCTCGGCGACCTCTTCAACCCGGCCAACATGGCCGTGCTGCGCCCGCACTCCTCGCTCGCCGCGATGGGCCGCTGGCTCGACTCGCAGGGCAAACTGCCCCGCCCCTGGATGGACGGCTATTCCGACATGGCCGCGATGACCGAACTGTGGGATATCGCGCTGGCCGAAGCCATCAAGGCCAAGGGCAACATCGTCCAGTGGTGGTCGGGCGAAAACGAAGCCAATGCCGGCTTCACCGCCAACGGCGCGACGATCGGCCTGTGCTGGGATTCGACCGGCTTCAACCTCCGCAAGGACGGCTACAGCTACCTCGCCCCGGCCGAAGGCGCCTTTGCCTGGCACCAGGGCTTCGTGCTGATGAAGAACGCCGTGAACGTGGCCGAAGCCCATGAATTCGCCAAGTTCGTCTCGACCGCCGAAGGCTCCGCCGGCTGGGCGACCGCCTTCTCCTCAAACCCGGTCGGCAAGGGCTCGGGCGACTTCCTCGACCCCGAAGTATCGGCCTACTACAATGGCACCTTCAACGAGGCCGCCCTCGCCAAGCTCTGGTGGTGGCCGGAACAGTCGGCCGAATTCATCGCCAAGCGCGGCGAATATGCCGACAAGTTCAAGGCAGCCTGATCGGTCGGGCCTCTGACATCACAGCCCCCCGGCGCAGCGCTCCGGGGGGCTTTTCGTCATGACATGGGGGGCGGGCCTGACCTCCCGTCAGCGCCGCCCGTCGCGTGACCGCCGGCCGCAACCGACAGCTGGGCCGCCTGCGGGAACAGGCGGCCAGGGACAGGTCCGGTCCCGCCAGCCAACAAAGCGCAGGGGGATGTCGCGCGATGAGTGCCGGGATTGATCTGGAAAATGTCGTCTGCGACTTCGGTACATTCCGGGCGGTCGATCATGTGAACGTCTCGGTGAAACCGGGCGAATTCTTCTCCTTCCTCGGCCCCTCAGGCTGCGGCAAGACCACGATCCTGCGCATGATCTCGGGCTTCACCGACCCGACCGAGGGTACGATCCGGATCGGCGGCAAGGACATGCGCGGCACCCGCCCGAACCAGCGCCCCACCGCGCTGATCTTCCAGAACCTCGCGCTCTTTCCGCTCATGTCGGTGGCCGACAACATCGCCTTCGGGCTCGAAGTGCGCGGCGTCAACCGCACCACCCGCCGCGCCCGTGCCGACGAACTCCTCAAGCTCGTCGACCTGCCCGGCGCCGCCGACAAGATGGTCAGCCAGCTTTCGGGCGGGCAGAAGCAGCGCGTCGCCATCGCCCGCGCGCTCGCCGTCGAACCCGCAGTGCTGCTGCTCGACGAACCGCTCTCCGCGCTCGACCTCAAGCTGCGCCAGCACATGCGCGCCGAACTGCGCTCGATCCAGAAACGCACCGGCGTGACCTTCATCTACATCACCCACGACCAGGGCGAGGCACTTGCCATGTCCGACCGCGTCGGTGTCATGAGCCACGGCCGCCTCCAGCAGGTCGCCGATCCGCGGGAAATCTACAATCACCCCGTCAACGGTTTCGTCGCCGCCTTCGTGGGCGAAAACAACATCTTCCAGGGCACGCTCGGCGATGTCTCCGACGGCATCGCCTCCTTCGCCACCGACCACGGCCGCTTCCGCGCGCGCTACTCCGGCGCCAGGGGTCCGCTCAAGCTCTATGTCCGGCCCGAACACACGACTCTCTCCGCCGCACCCGGGGCCGAAAACTCGCTGCCCGTGCGCGTGACCGATGTCGCCTTCGAAGGCAACTTCATCTCCGTCCATGCCGTCTCCGACAGCGGCGTCGCCATCGCGACCCAGATCGGCAACGACACCCAGATCGCGGTCCCCGCGATCGGCGACAGGCTGCACGCCACCTTCGCGGCGCAGTCCGCCGCGATCCTTCCCGACGAAACGGGGGCCTGATCCGATGGGCCATCTCCTGCGGCGCTACGGGGCCGGTCTGACGGCGGCCTTCATCCTGCTCACGGCCTTCTGGCTCCTGATGCTCGTCATCCTGCCCAACGTCGCCCTCTTCGAAGCCTCCTTCCGCCCCTACCTCCCCGTGGTCGAGGTTGGCGGCCCCCGCGATGTCTATTCGCTCGACAACTACGCCAAGTTCCTCGCCAATCCGGTGCCGGCCTCCTACTTCGGCTTTGACGTCCAGATTCCGGTCCACCTCAAGACCTTCCTCGCCACGGTCACCTATTCCGCCGTGGTGACGCTCATCTGCCTCCTGATGAGCTACCCGCTCGCCTACTACCTCGCCAAGGTCGTGGAGCCGAAGACGCTGCCCACGATGATGCTCCTGCTCTTCATCCCGCTCTGGGTGTCCGAGGCGCTGCGCGCCTTTGCCTGGTACATCATCCTGACCTTCAACGGCCCGCTCAATGCCGTGCTCGTCGGTCTCGGCATCCTCGACAAGCCCGTGCGCTGGCAGAACGGCGTCCTGACACCCTATGACGGGATCATGATCGGGCTCATCTACACCTATGTGCTCTTCATGGTCTTTCCGCTCTACGGCGCGATCCAGTCGCTCGACCGCAACCAGATCGAGGCCTCCGAAGACCTCGGCGCCCGCTGGTGGCAGACACACTGGCGGGTCGTCCTGCCCCATGCCAAGCCCGGTATCGCCTCGGGCTGCGTCATGGTCTTCATGCTCGCCGCCGGCTCGCTTCTCGTGCCGACGGTGCTGCCCTCGACCTCGTCCAACTGGTTCACCGAAACGATCCGCCAGTGGATGCTCGAAAGCCAGGACTGGAATACCGGGGCGGCCTATTCCTTCCTCTACATCCTGCTCTGCTCGCTGGTCGTGACGCTCGCCATGTGGGCGTTCAAGGTCAAGCTCAGCGACATCGCGCGATAGGGGGCAAGACCATGACACGCTCGCGTCACATGCTCGGCCACATCTACATGGCGGCCTTCCTCGTCTACCTCTTCGTGCCGCTCATCATCATGGGCGGCGCGGCCTTTAACGACAATCGCCTGCCTTCGATCTATCCGTGGAAAGGGTTCACCTGGCACTGGTTCCAGGACCTCTTCGCCGACCGCACGATGTGGATCTCCTTCCTCAACACGATCTGGGTCGCCCTGGCCGTGGTGGCCATCGCGGTGCCCCTCGGGACAGCCGGCGCGATCCTGATCAACTCCGTCGCCGGTCGCATCCGCGGCCTGCTCTACGGCGTGATGGTGGCCCCGATCCTCATGCCCGGCGCGGTCATCGGCATCTCGACCCTGCTTTTCTGGAACTCGCTCGGCCAGACGACCGGCTCTGACTTCATCCTCTTCAACCCGGGCCTGCACCTTTCCGTCCTCGGCCAGGTCAGCTTCATTGCCTCCTTCGTGATGCTCCTCGTGCTCGCGCGGCTGCAAAGCTTCGACCCCGGTCTCGAAGAGGCCGCGATGGACCTCGGCGCCTCCAACGGCCAGGTGCTCAGGCGCATCCTCCTGCCGCACCTCTACCCCGCCATCGGCGCCGG
>JBEIDZ010000271.1:0-4547 GCA_040383215.1 Paracoccaceae bacterium
CAGAGCTGAGCGCGATGATCTCGAAGCCCGAGGCGAAGCCGATCCGGAAGGCCTTGATCGACCGGTCCCCCGTCTCGTCGCCGTCGGGAAAGAGGAACTCCTCGGACGCCGCTGCGGCGACCGAAAAGGCACGCGCCCACATCCCGCAGGCATCGATGAACTCCCGCGTCATCTCCTGGCTGTAGGAGATGTACATGACATCCATCCCTCGCGCTTTCCGTTCGCGCCCCGCCCGCAGCGCGGCATAGGCCGCGAGCCCCCAGGTCAGGCCGATCCGGCGGGACTTCTCGATGACCAGCACGCGCGTCGAGGTATCGTCGAGAAGACCGACTGCGCGCGCCTGATAAGGGAGAAGCACCTTCGGCAGCCCGACCTCGGCCACGACCTCGGGCATCGCCTCGGTGGCCTCGCGCCGCTGGCGCTCCCATTCCGCGCGGGTGATGGGCGCGGTCATGTCTCGGCCCAGTACCCGTTTTCAAGCCACCAGGCGAATTTGCCGTGATCCCCGTGCTCGATCGCGACCGAAGGGTCGAGCGTCGGCTCGGTCCTGGACCCGTTCCAGCGCCACGCCCGCTCCCTGCCGCCGGGCAGATGATTCTGGCCGATCAGAATGCAGGTCTGTTGTCCGCAGCCGCAGGGACAGAAGAACCAGAAATCGAACAGCCCCGGATGACCCTCGCGCGGCGCCAGATAGAATGACCCCCGCGTGCGGTAGGTCATCCATCGCGCGCGGTCGGGGCACCAGATGGCGCGGATGAGACTCACGCGCCGACCCCGAGGATTTGCGCCTTCACGGCCTCTGCCGTCTCGGCCGACATGCCCGTCGCCTTTGCAGCGCGTTCGACGGCCTCGGTGACTTTGCCCTCGAATTCGGCCTCGACCTTGCGCCGCCGGTCCGAACTGATCGACTGCGCCTGCAGCGCCGCCTTGAAGGCCGTTGCGAGCTGCATGACGTCCTTCGACTGCAAGACCTCGTCGCCTTCGGCAAGCATGTGCAGGATCAGCGACTTGATCGTCTCGCCCAGCATGATGGTCAGGTCGTCGCTTTCCCTTGCGTCGAACTTCTCGCTGATGGCGGCGACGATCTGCCGGGTCTGGTCCAGCCGGCGCGTGATGCGCGCAAGCCGGATTGAAAGCCGATTGAACGACGAAAAGCTTGGGATCGTGAACTCGATCTCGCCGCGGCTCGCGGCCATGATCTCCTCGCAGCCCCGCACGAAGTCGGCATAGATATCGAGCTGCGTCCGTTGGCGCGCGCCAAGGGCCTGCGCCGCCTCGGCCAGAAGCGGCTCGCACTCCACCGGCAGAAGCTCGAACCCCGAGAGCCGCCCGCGGCCGCGCGGCGGCCCCCTGCTGATGTCGGCCGCCACGTCAGGCCTCCGGCCGGCTGGGGCGCTGCACGCCCTCGATGGCGATGATCCGGTCCAGATGCTGCGCGCCCTTCTCCGTCAGCCGCGCGATGCGGATGCCGCCCGCCTCGACCAGCGTCACCGCGCCGCGGTCCTTCAGCCAGGCCAGCTCGTCATGCACCCAGCCCCGGTCCTTGCGGATCGCAAAGCGCGCCAGCTCATGGATGAGGATGTCGCTGTTCAGCGCCTCGTCCACCTGCGCGCGCAGCGCGGTCAGGATGATCAGCCGGGCCTGCCCCCGCAGAATCTCGTCCAGCGTCGTCACTTGCCGTTCTCCAGCATCCATTGCTGCATCCGGTCCGAAATCGCGGCCACCGGCTTCAGCCGCTCGTTCAGCGTCTCAAGCCGGCCTTCCATCCTCACCAGCATGACCTCGAGCTCGTTGATCTGATTGATCGAAGGCATCGCGGCAATCCGGTCCTCCGCGCGCTGCAGTTGCCGCTCCAGGACCTCGACCCGCCGCGCCTGCATGTCGATCCGGTCTGCGGCCCGCCGTGCGGGCGAAGAGAAGATGTTCCAGATCGTGATCCCGAGCGTCAGGAGCGTCGAGCACGCCGCGGCCCAGAGCACCAGCGCACCGACATCGACCTGATCGGGCGTCATCGTGCGGTGCCCTTGGCGGCCGGGCGGACGGATGTCCCGACTTCCCTGATCTTGGCCCGGGCAAGGTCGCGCAGAACATCCTCTCGCGGGTTCAGCCCCGCGATCGCGTCCGGGGAACTGCGCAGCGCATAGCCGATGACTTTTTCGATGCGCAGCGGCTCGTCGCTTTCCCCCTCTGTCGCCAGCACGCCGGATTGCAGGGCGCGGTGCAGCGTCTCGCGCCAGATGCGTTCGGCCTCGAGCCCAAGGTGACGGCTGATCATCTCGGTCGCCTTGCGGCTCAGCTGGCGGACGGCAATGACGAAAAGCCCGAAGAGCCAGATCAGGATGCCGCTCAGGATTTCGGTCAGGTGAGGCTCAAGGGCCTTCAGGAGGGTGTCGAACATCGGTCAGGCCTTCTGCTGGGGATAGGTCAGGCGTCGTCGCCGGGCGCGGCATCGGCAAGCGCGAACCCGTCGCCAGAGCCCACGACACAGGTCAGGCCGGCGGCGGTCGTCGCGGTGAGCGTCCAGGTCCCGGTCTCGGCATTGCCCCACAGCTGAACCATCAACTCGCCGTTCAGGCCCATCGCGACCGGGGTCTCGCCCCAGCCCTGGGCCAGCCTGGCCGCGACATCGGCGGTCGGGCCGCATTGCGCCCCCTGCGCCGACGCAGAGCCGCTGACAAGGACGGCCAGGACGAGCGCGCAGACAAGACGGCGCAGGGCGCGCGCCGGACGCGTGACGTTCATCGCGAAACCCCCTTTGCCAGCCAGGCCGGCACGTTGAACCCGGGGCAGGCCTTGGCTGCCCATTCGTTGTGGCCCGAGATGCGGCGGATCGGCGTGCGCGCGCTGATCTGCGCGATGAGCTGGCGCAGCGCCGCGTCCTGCTGACTCGTGAAATGCGCCCCGAACCGGTCGGTGTTGGCCGAGCCATGCCCGCCGATCAGGCAGACATGGATAGCGCCGAGATTATGCCCCTCGACGCCCGCGCCGATCTCGGTCTCGCGCCGGCCAGGCAGCATCACGCCATCACGGCCGATGATCCAGTGATACCCGATGTCGCGCCACTCGCGGTCCTCGACATGCCAGCGACGGATTTCGGCGACCTTGGCGGCCATCGTGAAGTCGTCCATCCAGTCGGGCCGCGTGGCCGAGCAGTGCACCACGATCTCGTCGACCAAGTACCGCGCGCTGCCCTGATAGAGCTTCGGGGCAGCCACGCCCGAAGGCCGCGATGTGGCCACCGGCTGCCCGCGAAAGCCGATGCAGGCGCGCAGTGCCGCCTCGGTCTTCGGGCCCCAGGCGCCGTCGGCCGCGCCCGCGTCATAACCAAGGGCGTTCAGGCCCTCTTGGATTGTCTTCAGGCTCATGGCTGTCCTCGCGCATCCGGCGGTGCCGTGGTCAGACCATGCCATTCCCGAAATTCCCGATCCGCCCGCAAGCGCTTGCGGGGGGCGCCCTGCGCCGGATCAGAACAGCCGCATCTGCCGCCTGTCCGGGTCCTCGCCCAGATCGGTCCGGCGCAGCCACGCCCGGACCGACACATCGGTCGCATGCAGAATGCGGGCGATTTCGGCCACGGGCAAGCCCCGTGCGCGCAGCACCTGCGCGATCCATGGCTTTGCCGTCGGCACCCGCCGCGGCAGCCGCTCGGCCATCGCCGCCAGCGCCGCCGCACGATCCGCCCCGAACATCCGCTCGACACGGCCCCGGCCCTTGGGATTGGCGGCCAGATACAGCTCGGCCCCGCCGAAGGCGAGCAGGAACTCCACCGCCCCGTCGACGCCCAGGACCTCGACGTAAGGCGCCACCTGCGCCGGCGGCCGCGGCGATAGGGTGCCCGGGTCAACCGTCACGACCCGACCTCCGACCGTCGATATCGATGCGATCATCGGTGACTGACGCCAGCAGGCTCACGCGAACCTCGCGCTCTGGTCGCCCCAGACATCGCGCCCGGGCCAGGGCTCTCTCGCAAACAACTCGCACGCCCACACATCCGGCAGCAGCTTGTCGATCATCGCACGGGCCTCGGGCGGCTTGCGCGAGTGTTCCCGGCGCAGACCCTCGATCAGATTGCGGACGCTTCTCGACCTGATCTTGGGGTTGCCGATCGTGCCGATCAGGAAAGGCTCCGTCGCCGAGCGCAAAAGATAGCCGGTCCCGAAAGCCGCCTTGCCCGTCGCAGTTCGCTTGACCCATGCGCCGCCGGTTTTATAGGCGAAGCCCCACGCAGCCATGACATCCATCGCCAGATCGAGATGCGGCCAGGTCGTCCACATCATGAGTAGGCAATCGGGGGCCGCCAGCTGCGACACCGGCAGCGCCTTGATCTCTGCCGGCGGCATCGTCGCGTAATGGGCCTCCGGGCTTTTGTCGTAGCCATTTTGCGACCGCATGTCATAAGCCCACGGCGGATCGGCCAGGATCGCGCCATACTTGAACGGCATGAGCCCGTCGAAGGGCCAGACCGTGATCACTCCGCATCCTCCCGGTCGGCCCTGTAGCGACGGGTCGCCTTGTAGCTGTTCGACTTCTCGACGACGGTGATCACG
>JBEIDZ010000272.1:0-4527 GCA_040383215.1 Paracoccaceae bacterium
CCTGCAGGATGGCGGGTTTCGGGCAGAGCTTCAATGCCATGCCCGGCCCGCGGAACCTGTCGTCGAGCCGTCATAGCCTGCCGTCCCGGCCCCGTGGACCCGCATCCCTGCCTCTCGCGACCGCAGACCGCTTCCGCCGCCCCGCGGCGGCCCGCCCGGCAGGCGCGATCATCCTCCCCTTGCCACCAGAACACCGGGCCAATACCCCTCTCCCCGTACCCCGCCCCATACCTCCAGCCGCCTGACGATGGACCTTCCCGCTGCCCTCCGCGCCCTGCCCCGGGACCGACCCGTTCTCATCGCCGGACCCACGGCCAGCGGCAAGTCGGCCCTCGCCCTCGCCCTGGCCGAGGCGCAGGGCGGCGTCGTCGTCAATGCCGACGCACTCCAGGTCTTTGACGGCTGGCGCATCCTGACCGCCCGCCCCTCGCTCCTCGACGAAGCCCGCGTGCCCCATGCGCTCTATGGCCATATCGCCCCGGATGCCGCCTATTCGGTCGGCGAATGGGTGGCCGACCTCCGTCCTCTGGTCGGCGGCCGTCACCGTCCGATCATCACCGGCGGCACGGGCCTCTACCTCTCCGCGCTCACGGCAGGTCTGGCGACGATCCCCCCGATCCCGCCCAAGGTCCGCGCAGCGGCCGACAGCCTTCCTCTCGCGGGGCTGCTCGCCGGCATCGATGCCCGCACTCGCTCAGGGATCGACATCCGTAACCGCGCCCGCGTCCAGCGCGCCTGGGAAGTCGCAACCGCGACGGGCCGGTCCCTCGCCGAGTGGCAGGACGCAACCCCCCCGCCTCTCCTGCCGCTGGCAGACGTCACCGCCATCGTCCTCGCGCCCGAGACCGGCTGGCTCGACAGCCGCATCACGGCCCGTTTCGACGCCATGCTCGCCGGCGGCGTCCTCGACGAAGCCCGTGCCGTCCTGCCGCGCTGGGACCCCTCGCACCTTTCCGCAAGGGCGATCGGGGCCACCGAACTGATCGCCCATCTGCGCGGCCGGCTGACGCTTTCCGAGGCGCGCGATGCGACCATCCTTGCGACGCGCCAATATGCCAAGCGCCAGCGCACATGGTTCCGCAACCGCTTCCGCGACTGGCACCGGATCGCCCTGCCCCCCGAATCTCCCGGCTGACGGACCCGCGCGGCCCCGTGCAGGATTCCCGCAACGGTTGTCCGCCAAAACTCCCTTTGCGCCGCATTTCCGCCATTGTCAGGCACGAGACGATGTTTCAGACTTTAAAGTTCACGACATCGCCCCAGAGTGACGGCCCATGACCGAGGCGCACAAGCAGCAACTTTCCCTTCATCCGGTCGCCCAAAGCGCCGGCCAGGGCCGTTGGCGGACCGAGGCGATGCGGGCCCATGCCGCGCCCCGCCTGCTGTTCATCACCCGCGGTTCCGGGCGCATCACGGTCGCCGGCCTGACGTCGGGCTACGGACCCAACAACCTCGTCTTCATTCCCGCCCGCGTCATGTACGGGTTCGAAGTCGGGCCGATGACTCAGGGCCTGATGCTTCAGGTGCCGGCCGCCCTCGCCTCGGAATGGCCCGAAGACCCCGTCCACCTCCGCCTGCGCGGCGTCGTCGCCCAGAAGGAAATCACCTCCCTCTTCGACAATCTCGAACGCGAACTCAAGTCCCGCCGGCCCGGCCACGACCGTGCCGCCCTCTACCATCTTGGCCTGCTATCCGTATTCGTCGCCCGACAGCTCGATGACCGTCAGCCCGACCCGGCCGACCTGCGCGCCCGCTCCGCCGCGGCGCGGCTCGTTGCCGCCTATACCGACCTCGTCGAACGCGACTTCCGGACCGGCAAGGGCGTCGGCGATTTCGCCCGCGACCTCGGCGTGACGGCAACCCACCTCACCCGGTCATGCCGGCTGACCTGCAACCGCTCGGCGCTCGCGCTTCTCAACGAACGCATCATCTACGAGGCGCGGCTGATGCTGCGCGACTCGCGCCGCCCCGTCCAGGACATCGCCCGCGACCTCGGCTTTTCCTCTCCCGCCTATTTCACCCGCAGCTTCCAGGCCCGCGCCGGGATGACACCGTCCGATTTCCGCCGCTCTACGCCCGCCCAGCCGCTCTGACACGCCGCCCCATCCCGCCGGTCGCGTCGCAAATCAGCCCCGGACGGCGAAAGCAGTGATTGACCTTGCCGCCAAAACCATGCCGAATGCGGCGACATGACCCCGGAAGCCTTTCGGCGCCGGGGCCGCAAAGAATGAACCGACGGCTTGTCACAGGGAGAAGACAATGACCATCACCAGACAGCAGGGGACCAAAGTCCACCCTGCCGCCATCATGTATGCCAGCGAAGTCGAGGCTGGCGGGCTCAGCCGGCGTGAATTCCTGACCCGCGCCACCGCGCTCGGGGTCTCGGCCACTGCCGCATACGGTCTGCTCGGCCTCGCCGCACCCGCGGCCCGTGCCGAAACCACACCGGTCGCCGGCGGCACGCTGCGGATGCAGATGGAACTGCGCCCGACCAAGGACCCCCGCACCTGGGACTGGTCCGAACATGCCAACTTCTGCCGCGGCTGGCTCGACTACATGGTCGAATACGAACCCGACGGCAGCCTGCGCGGCATGCTTCTCGAATCCTGGGAGGCCAATGACGATGCCACCGTCTGGACCCTTCGCCTGCGCCAGGGCGTGAAGTGGAACAACGGCGACGATTTCCACGCCGAAGACGTGCTCCACAACCTGCGCCGCTGGTGCGACGGCTCGGTCGAAGGCAACTCGATGGCCGCGCGCTTCGACGTGCTGCGCGACACCGCCGAAGGCGGCACGGGCCAGATGCGCGACGATGCGGTAACCGTCATCGACGACCACACCGTGCAGCTCAACGCCTCTGCCCCCGACATCGCGCTCATCGTCAACATGGCCGACTATCCGGCCGCCGTCGTGCACCGCGGCTACAACAACGAAGACCCGGCCGCCAACCCGATCGGCACCGGCGCCTATCTGCCCGAGGTAAACGAGGTCGGCGTCCGCCAGGTCCTGGTGCGCAATGCCAACCACACCTGGTGGGGCACGGCCGTCTATGGCGGCCCCTGGCTCGACCGCATCGAATACATCGACTACGGCACCGACCCCGCCGCCACGCTCGCCGGCGCGGAATCGGGTGAAATCGACGCGACCTACCGGACCCAGGGCGATTTCATCGACATCTTCGACGGACTTGGCTGGGAAAAGTCCGAAGCCGTCACCGCCTCGACCATCGCGGTCCGCTTCAACCAGCTTGCCGCCCCCTACGACAACCGTGACGTGCGCAACGCCATCCAGATGGCAGTCGACAACGCGGTGGTGCTGGAACTCGGATACAACGGCCAGGGCAGCCCGGCCGAAAACCACTTCGTCTGCCCGATCCATCCCGAATACGCCCCGGGCATCAGCGACCCCGTGGATCCCGCAGCGGCAAAGGCCATGCTGGACGCCGCCGGCCAGGGTGCCACGGAATTCGAACTGATCAGCCTCGACGACAGCTGGCAGGCCGCCACCTGCGACGCCGTCGCCGCGCAGTGCCGCGATGCCGGCATCAACGTCAAGCGGTCGGTCCTGCCGGGTTCGACCTTCTGGAACGACTGGACGAAGTATCCCTGGTCGGCAACAGAATGGAACATGCGTCCCCTTGGCGTCCAGATCTACAACCTCGCCTTCAAGTCGGGCGTGGCCTGGAACGAAACCGCCTTCGCAAACGCCGACTTCGACACGCTGCTGGCGCAGGCCAATGCCATCGCGGATGCCGATGCCCGGCGCGAGGTGATGGCCAAGCTGCAGCGCATCATGCTCGACGAAGGCGTGCTCATCCAGCCCTACTGGCGGTCGATCTTCCGCCATGTCCGGCCGGGCGTGCACGGCGCCGACCAGCACCCGACCTGGGAACACCATCACTACAAGTGGTGGGTCCAGGCCTGACCCGTCCGGACCACTCCGGCCCTGCGCCCGCCTGCGGGCTGGCGCAGGGTCAGGCGGCCCGTGATCTCCAAGGCTCCGGCGCAAGGCGGCCTTCGCCTTGCAGCTCCCGGCTTGTTGGTCCCGCCCGATCCCGGTTCCGCCCCGGGGCGTCGTTCGCCCTGCCGACCACCGGTCCCGCCGCCCGTTCCGGCCAGAGGTGACGTGACAGATGCTCCGCTTCATCGCCCGACGCTTCGCGACGATGCTTCTGACGGCGCTCTGCCTCACCTTCGTCGTCTTCGCGCTCACCAACATCGCCCCCAATCTCGAAAAGGTGGCCAAGTCCGAAGCCGGATCGCGCATCACCGACGAAGAGGTCGCAAGCTGGCTCGAAAAGAACGGCTACGCATCGCCCATCATCCAGCGCTATGGTGAATGGCTGGGCGTCGTCCCGGGCTGGACCCGCACGGACGATGACGGCACGATCCGCGGCCGCTGCATCTCTCCCCAGACAGACCCGGTCACCGCACCCCGCTATTGCGGCGTCCTGCAGGGCGACTGGGGATTTTCCACCGTCTTCAAACAACCCGTGATCGACATCGTCTGGCGAGGTCTCGCACTCAC
>JBEIDZ010000273.1:0-4527 GCA_040383215.1 Paracoccaceae bacterium
AGCGCAGGAGATGCGCGTTGGTCTCAACCGGGCCAAGGTCGTTGATCGCCACGACTTCGATGTCCTTGCGGCCCGATTCCACGATGGCGCGCAGCACGTTGCGCCCGATGCGGCCGAAGCCGTTGATGGCTACCTTGACTGCCATGTCGCTTGCTCCTTTGGGACGGGCGGCGGGGCCGCCGTTTCGCGCGCCAAGAATGCGATTTCGCGGGAAAGGTCAACCGGACAGGCGGCCGTCAGCGCCAGATGGTGACCAGGTCTTTCAGATCCATGAATTTCCGCGCAAGAAACAGCGTCGACGCCCAGCCGTTGGAGTAACCGTCGACGGCAAGGGCCGCGGCGACGGCGAGGACGAGAAAGAGGGCGATCCCGTTGGTCACCGGCCGAGAAGCGCGCGGGCGCGCGCTGCGGTGTCTGCGGCGGTGATGCCGAAGCGCTGGTAGAGCACCGTGTCGGGAGCGGAGGCGCCGAAGCCCGTCATGCCGATGAAGGCCGCGCGCGATTCGCGCCCGCCCTGGCCGAGCAGGAGCGCGTCCCAGCCCTGGCGGATGCCGGCTTCGATGGCGATGCGGACGGGGCCGGCGGGCAGGACGCGGCGGCGGTAGGCCTCGTCCTCGGCCGCGAAAAGCTCCATGCAGGGGACCGAGACGACGCGGGTGCCGATGCCTTCGGCTTCGAGCGTGGCGCGGGCGGCGAGCGCGATCTCGACCTCGGAGCCGGAGGCCATGAGGATGACCTGGCGGCGAAAGGTCGATTCGGCCAGGACATAGGCGCCCTGGGCCGTCAGGTTGCGCGCGGTATGGGCGGTACGGACGGTGGCGAGGTTCTGGCGCGACAGCGCGAGGACAGACGGCGTGCGGGTCGCGGTCAGGGCGAGTTCCCAGGCCTCGGCCGTTTCCACCCCGTCGGCGGGGCGGAAGACGTGCAGGTTCGGGATCGCGCGCAGCGCGGCGAGGTGTTCGACAGGCTGGTGGGTCGGGCCATCTTCGCCAAGCCCGATGGAGTCATGTGTCATGACATAGGTGACGGGCACGCCCATCAGCGCCGAGAGCCGGATCGCGGGGCGGGCATAGTCGGTGAAGCAGAGGAAGGTGCCGCCATAGGGGCGCAGGCCGCCATGCAGCGCCATGCCGTTCATCGCGGCGGCCATGGCATGTTCGCGCACGCCGTAATGCAGGTAGCGGCCCTTGCGGTTTTCTGGCGTGAAGGTGCCGAGGTCACCGGTGCGGGTATTGTTCGACCCGGTCAGGTCGGCCGAACCGCCGAAGGTTTCGACAAAGACCGGGTTGACGGCCGCGAGCACGTTTTCGGAAGCCTTGCGGGTGGCGACCTTTGACGCCGCGGCGGAGACGCCCTTCTTGACCGCGCGGATGCGGGTAGCGAGCGCCGTGGGCGCAGTGCCCGCCATCGCGCGGGCAAAGGCGGCGGCACGGGTGGCGGGCTGGCGGGAAAGGCGCGCCTCCCAGGCGGCGCGGGCTGTGGCGCCGCGGTCGCCCATCGCCTCCCAGCGGGCCTTGATGTCGGGCGGGATGGTGAAGGGGGGGTGGGGCCAACCATAGGCCGCCTTGGTATCGGCGATGAGTTTTGCGTCCGTCAGCGCGCCATGGCCCTTTGCGGTGTCCTGGGCCGAGGAGCCGAGCGCGATATGGGTCTTGCAGGCGATGAGCGAGGGGCGCGGGTCGGCCTTGGCGGCGCGGATCGCGGCGTCGATGGCGTGGGGGGTCGTGGCCGTCGATGGCCTGGACATGCCAGCCCGAGGCGGCGAAGCGGGCGGGCTGGTCGGTCGTGTCGGTGATGCTGGTGCGGCCGTCAATGGTGATCCCATTGTCGTCGAAGAGCACGATCAGGCGCGAGAGCCGCTGCATGCCGGCGAGCGTGATCGCCTCCTGGCTGATGCCTTCCATCAGGCAGCCGTCGCCGGCGATGCACCAGGTGTGATGGTCGACGAGGGCCGCGCCGAAGCGGGCGCGCAGCGATTCCTCGGCGATGGCGAAGCCCACGGCATTGGCAAGGCCCTGGCCAAGCGGGCCGGTCGTCGTCTCGATCCCGCCGGCGTGGCCGTATTCGGGATGGCCGGCGGTGAGCGAGCCCCATTGCCGGAAGTCGCGGATCTGCTGGAGCGTCATCTCGGCATAGCCGGTGAGGTGCAAGAGCGCATAAAGCAGCATCGAGCCGTGGCCGGCCGAGAGGATGAAGCGGTCGCGGTCAGGCCAGGCGGGGGCGGCGGGGTCGAAGCGGAGGTGATGGTGGAAAAGCACGGTGGCGACATCGGCCATGCCCATCGGCATGCCGGAGTGGCCGGAATTGGCGGCAGCGACGGCATCGAGCGTGAGTGTGCGGATCGCGGCGGCAAGCGGCCAGTGATCGGGGTGCGCGGCGCGCAGGGCGGCGATGTCCATGGCCCGTCGGTCCTTCTGCGGCGGTGTGGCGGTGTGGCGGTCTTCGTGCGGGCAGAGGCGCAGGCCCGCGGTCTTGCCGGTCTTCCTATCAGGCCGTGTCCCGAGTTCAAGCTGCGCCGTGCGGGCGGGCCGGTCGGGATGACGCGCGGGGGCCGCATTTGCGGCGCGGGGGGGGATGGCCTAGTCTGTCGCGACCACAGCGCGATTCGCGGCGGCCGGGGCAGCCGGTCCCCGGTCCGGGCAGGGGCGGACCGGGTCTGCGGCGGTTGTCTGTGTGGGGCGGTTCGGCGCGGTGCGCCGGACCGGGAAGGGTGGGCGGATGAGCGAGATCGACGAGTTCCGGAACCGGATCGGACAGGCGCTGGCCACGATAGCGGCCGGGATCGAGGAGCTTGGCCCGGTGCCGGTGGCGACCGGCATCGACCCGGCGGAGGTCGAGACACTCAGGCGCGACCTGGCCGAGGAGCGGATCGTGCAGGCCCAGCTCGAGGAGCGTATCCGCGTGCTGAAGGATCGCCATGACCGCAAGGTCGCCGAGCTGGAGGCCGCGCTGGCGACCGAACGTGACCGGATCGGCAGCCTTGACCATGCGGTGCAGCGGCTCAGGCAATCCAACGCGGACCTGCGGGAACTGGCGGGGCAGCTTCGGGCGGCGCTGGACGAGGAAATCGCCGACCCGGCGCTGGTCAATCGGGCGATGCTGGCCGAAATCGAGGCGCTGAGGGCGACACGCGCGGCCGATCTTGCCGAGATCGAGGCGGTCTATGATGCGCTGAGGCCGCATCTCGGGGAGGCGATGTGATGCCGCATGTCGAGATCATGATCGGGGGACGGTCGTTCGAGGTCGCCTGTCAGGATGGCGAGGAAGCCTATCTGGCGACGGCAGCCGCGATGCTGGATGCCGAAGCCAATGCGCTGTCGAGCCAGATCGGGCGGATGCCCGAGGGACGGATGCTGCTGATGGCGGGGCTCATGCTGGCCGACAAGACGGCCGGGCTGGAGGAGCGGCTGCGCGAGGCGGAGGCACATGTCGCGGCGCTGACGGCGCGGGTCCAGGCGGCTGCGCCGGACGAGGCGCTGGCCCTGCTCGAGGAGGTCGCGGCGCAGACCGAATGGCTGGCCGGCCAGGTCGCCGCGAAGGGCGCGGGCTGAGCTTTCCGGGGCTGGCCGGGGCTGGCCTGCTGCGGCTTGCGGCGGGGCCGGGTTGCGGAAGATCAGGCGTTGGCCTGCCTGATCTTGTCGGCGGCGGTCTTGTCATAGGCGATGCCGTTGGCATCGAAAAGGGCATCGAGTTCGCCCGAGAGCGTCATCTCGGTGACGATGTCGCAGCCGCCGACGAATTCGCCCTTGACATAAAGCTGCGGGATCGTGGGCCAGTCCGAATAGTCCTTGATCCCCTGGCGGATGTCGGGATCGGCAAGGACGTTCACGTCGACGAATGCGACGCCCATGTAGTTCAGCACGCCTGCGACGCGCGAGGAAAAGCCGCATTGCGGCATGGCTTTGGTGCCCTTCATGTAGAGCACGACATCATGGCCGGTAACGGTGTCACGGATGCGGTCCTGGGCGGCGGTGGTCTCGGTCATGGCTGACTTTCCCGGTCGGGGGCCCGGTCGGGGGCCTTGGTGGTGAGGGCGAGGGCGTGCAGTTCGCCGGCGGGGCCGTCCATCCGGCCCTTGAGCGCGGCATAGACGGCGCGTTGCTGCTGCACGCGGTTGAGGCCGCGGAAGCTTTCGTCGACGACCTCGGCGGCAAAATGCTGGCCGTCATCGCCATCGACACGGATGCGCGCCCGGGGAAAGGCGGCGCGGATCAGGTTTTCGATGTCGCGGGCAGAGATGGGCATCGGTTCGGTTCCTCGGGCCTTCGCCGTCAATCTATGGCGGGGGGGACGCGGTCGCAAGGGCGGGCGGCCGATGCCTAGCCCAGGGCGGCGGCAAGGGCGCTGCGGTAGAGGCGCGAAAGATCGGCGATCGGGGCGCTGTCGGCGCCGAAGGTGACGTGGTCGCCGCCGAAATGGCCGACCTCGTGCAGGGGCACGCCCGTGGCATCGGCGGCGGCCCGCAGGGGGGCCAAGCTTTCGGGCGCGACGGCGAGGAGGTAGCGGGCCTGATCTTCGCCGAACAGC
>JBEIDZ010000274.1:0-4521 GCA_040383215.1 Paracoccaceae bacterium
CCCGGCAGGAGCGCCTCGCCCTCGTGCCGGCCCTTGGGGTCGCAGAGGCGGACCTTCGCGCCGGCGCAGACCATGGCGGGGACGATGGTGAGCGAGGGCGCTTCGCGCATGTCGTCGGTATTGGGCTTGAAGGTGACACCGAGCACGGCGACCGTGCGGCCGTTGAAGCTGCCCCCGCAGAGGTCGAGCAGTTTGCCGACCATGCGGCGCTTGACCTCTTCGTTGACGGCGATGACCGTTTCGACGATGTGCTGGGGGGCACCGGCCTCCTGGCCGATCCGGGCAAGCGCGCGGGTATCCTTGGGAAAGCAGGAGCCGCCATAGCCCGGGCCGGCATGCAGGAACTTGGGCCCGATGCGGCCATCCATGCCCATGCCGCGGGCCACCGCCTTGATATCGGCGCCGACGCGTTCGCAGAGGGCGGCGATGTCGTTGATGAAGGTGATCTTGGTGGCGAGAAAGGCGTTGGCGGCGTATTTGATCATCTCGGCGCTTTCGAGGCCGGTCGTGACGATGGGCACGTCGCGCAGCGAGAGCGGGCGGTAGATTTCGGCCATGACGGCGGCGGCGCGGTCGCTTTCGACGCCGATGACGACGCGGTCGGGGTGCATGAAGTCGTCGATCGCGGCGCCTTCGCGCAGGAATTCGGGGTTGCTGGCCACGTCGAAATCGGCCCCCGGCGCGGCGGCGCGGATGATGTCGCGCAGGCGGGCATTGGTGCCGACGGGTCCGGTGGATTTGGTCACCACGACCAGCGGGGCCGCGATATGGCTGGCGATCTCTTCGGCGACGGCGAAGACGAAGGAGAGGTCGGCATGGCCATCGCCGCGCCGCGAGGGGGTGCCGACGGCGATGAAGACGGCGCGGGCGCCGGCCATCGCGGTGGCGAGGTCGGTGGAGAAGGAGAGCCGGCCGGCGGCCACGTTGCGCGCCATCAGGTCGTCCAGCCCGGGTTCGTAGATCGGGACATGGCCGTCGCGGAGCGCCGCGATCTTGCGGGCATCCTTGTCGACGCAGACGACCTCGTGGCCGAAGTCGGACAGGCAGACACCCGAGACGAGCCCGACATACCCGGTACCGACGATGGCGATCTTCATTCCGGGCGACCCTGCCGTTGCTGCGGAGGCCTGTTTCGCAGGTGATGCGCCATTGTCAATCCGGCAGGCCGTGGCAGGTGGCGGAAGCGGCGGAGTGCAGCGCATTTTCCGCTTGCAGCTTGCGGCGAAGTTTCCTATCCCTCCGGGGCTGAAACCGGCGCGGGCGTAGCTCAGGGGTAGAGCATTACCTTGCCAAGGTAAGGGTCGAGGGTTCGAATCCCTTCGCCCGCTCCAGTTTCTGCTTCCTCAGCAGCAAGATGATTGTCGCGGTCGGCCCGGATCAGGCCGGCGGGCATGGCCGGGCCCGGGCTTGGGCGGGCGGTAGCGGGGCGGGACTGCCGGACAGGCAGGGTCGGTCTGCGGGCCGTGGCTGTCTCAGAAGACCTTGAATGTGAGCGTGGTCAGGGACCGGACGATCCCCTCGATCCCAAGGAGTTCGTCGTTGATGTATTTGCCGATATCCTGCCCGGCGGGCACATAGAGTTTCATCAGGAGGTCCCATTCGCCGCTCGTCGAGTAGAGTTCGGAATGGATTTCCCTGAGCGCGATGGCTTCGGCCACGGCATAGGCCTGTCCGGGACGGCAGCGGAGCTGGACAAAGACGCAGGTTGTCATCGCGGGGACCCTTCTTGACCGTCGTGCCGGGGCAAGTTGGCACGACCACCGCTGCGGCGGCAAGTCCCGGCAGAGGGCCGGCCTGCCGGCCCCGGGCTGGCCGGGGCGGCAGGCGCTGCCGGGCCGTAGGGTGCCTGTCAGTTGAGGTGAAGCCGACGGCCCGACGCTCCGGCAGGGACGGGGAGCGAGGCTGGCACCGGCACGGGCGGGGGTGCCGTTGCCGTTTCGGCCCGCGCGGGGGGGCGTGCGGCGGTCGCGGGCCCGGCAAGCCAGAGGGGCAGCGCGGCGCCGCGGTTGCGCGGGGCCTGCGGCGCGGCGGCGGTGCCCGGTGTCGCCGGGGGAAGGCCGAAGGCACGGCTGCCTGCGGCCATGACCCGGGCGAGCGGGCTGTCGGGCGACGGCCGCAAGGCCCGGGCGGGGACGGGTGGCAGCGCCGGCACCGGACCGGGTGCCGCAAGCGCCGCACTGATGCGCTGTGCCGCGGTCAGGGGGGGCGGGGCGGACAGGTGTACGGGCAGCGGCAGGGGTTCGCCTGCGCCTGGCGCGGCTTCGGGACCGGCCGTCTGGGCGGCCAGGTCATCGGGGGCGGCGGCCGGCGCATCGGCAGCGACCGGAATGCGCGGCCAGAGCCCGTCCCAGTCGCGCCCTGCAGGAGAGCGGGTCCTGTCCGGGACGGCAGCAGACGGGGTGGCGTCCGTGTCGGCAGCCTCCTCCTCAGGATCGGGGGGGACCGAGTGGTGGCTGGCCATCCAGCCCATGCCTGATTCGCCGGTGGCGTCTTCGGGCGTGGCTTCCTCAGGGTCGCCGGTCAGGTGTTCCACGGCGGCCCAGCGTGCGGCAAGCCTGCCGGTCGCGGAGCCCGACCGCGCATCCGCCGTGGCCGCAAGCACAACCTGCAGGACAAGCGCCGGTGCGACGCCGCGGCCGAGGATGCCACAGACCGAGGGCACGAGGTCGAAGAGTTCATCGAGATCCGGCCCCGTCCGGTCGGTGCGCAGCACGGCAGCGAGCAGCGGATTGCGGCATTCCGCCAGCAGGGCCACCGCGTGGCTGAGCTTGCCGCCGATACGTTCGCCGGCGATCAGCACATCGACCATGCCGAGCCGGAGGAACGCCTCTGCCGCGGGGACGGTATCGACGCAGAGCACGTTGAAGCCCTGCCCCATCATCACCTGCGCAAGCTGCGCCTGGAACACCGGATCATCATCGAGAATCAGGACCTGCATCAACCATGCTCCATTCTGGACCACGCGGACCTTGCCGCCGCAGTGACGGGATAGCGCGGTGCCCTTAACGCAAGCCTAAACGGGACCCCTCCGAGGATAATCTTGCGCGCCGGGGGGCGCGCGGTCTTGGCGCGGGGGGGCTGCGGCCCTAGAAGGACGCGGGACCGCGGAAAGGGACTGCAGATGCGCCGTGCCACGATCAGCCGGAAGACGGCCGAGACCGAGATCACCGTGACGCTCGACCTAGACGGGACGGGGCTTCATGACAACCGCACGGGCGTGGGGTTTCTTGACCACATGCTGGACCAGCTGGCGCGGCATGCGCTGATCGACCTGACGGTGCGGGCGACGGGCGACCTGCACATCGACGACCATCACACGGTCGAGGATACCGGGATCGCCATCGGGCAGGCGCTGGCGCAGGCCCTGGGAGAGAAGCGGGGCATCCGCCGGTATGGCGATTGTCATCTGGCGATGGACGATGCGCTGGTGCGGGCGGCGCTTGACCTTTCGGGCCGGCCTTTCCTGGCCTGGGGGGTGGCGTTTCCGGCGGCGAAGGTCGGGAGCTTCGATACCGAGCTGGTGCGCGAGTTCTTTCAGGCGCTGTCGACGCATGGCGCGATCACGCTGCACGTCGATGCCTTGCGCGGCGTGAACAGCCATCATCTGGCCGAGGCGGCGTTCAAGGCGGTTGCGCGGGCGCTGCGCGCGGCGGTCGAGGCAGATCCGCGCCGGGGGCGTGCGATCCCGTCGACAAAGGGGGCGCTGTGAGCCTGACGGCGCTGGTCGATTACGACAGCGGGAACCTGCATTCGGCGCTGAAGGCGTTCGAGCGGATGGCGACCGAGACCGGGGCGGGGCGGGTCGTGGTGACGTCTGCACCGGAGGTGGTCGCGCTGGCCGACCGGATCGTGCTGCCGGGCGACGGGGCCTTTCCGGCCTGCCGGGCGGCGCTCGATGCCGTGCCGGGGCTGACGGAGGCGATCACCGAGGCGGTGATGCGGCGGGGGCGGCCATTTCTGGGTATATGCGTGGGGATGCAGATGCTGGCCACGACGGGGCGGGAATACCGCGAGACGGCGGGGCTGGGCTGGATCGCGGGCGAGGTGGGGCGGATCGCGGCACCGGGGCTGAAGGTGCCGCATATGGGCTGGAACGATCTGGTGATCGACCGCGCCCATGCGGTCATGGAGGGGATCGCAACCGGGGATCACGCCTATTTCGTGCATTCCTATGCGATGGAGGTGGCCGACCGTGCCGATCTGGTCGCGCATGCCGATTATGGCGGGCCGGTCACGGCCGTGGTCGCGCGCGGCACGGTTGTCGGCACGCAGTTCCACCCCGAGAAGAGCCAGCGCACGGGGCTGCGGCTGATCGCCAATTTCCTGCGCTGGCGGCCCTGAGGGGCGCGCATGGCTTGGCCTTCGGGCGGCGGGCGGATAGGCTTGCGCCAGACGGCAGGCAGGCGGAGCAGGCGATGCGGGCGACACGGCGGGGGTTTTCGGCGGGACTGGTGGCGGCGCTGGGCCTTGCAGCCTGCGGCGGCGGGGGCGGCGGCGTAACCCGCGCCCCGGCCGAGGCGC
>JBEIDZ010000275.1:0-4514 GCA_040383215.1 Paracoccaceae bacterium
CTTCGACCGTGTCGTCCGCCCCGAAGAGATGATCGGTCCGGCATGACCGGCGGGCCGGACAACCTCGTCAGCCTGGCCCGCGCCCGCAAGGCCCGCTCCCGCGCCGCGCAGAAGGCCGAAGCCGATGCCAACGCCCTGCGCTTCGGCCGCACCCGGGCGGAACGGGCAGCCGACGAAGCCCGTGCCGACCAGGCCGCCCGCCGTCTCGACGCCCATCGCCGCGACACTGTCGACACCCCGCGGGACCGCCCTGACACCAGCCCTGCCGCCAATCCACCCGGCCCCCCGCCCGGTCGCAGGACGTCCTGATTCGATGTCCGCGTCCCTGCCCTCTGGCCGCCCGGTCAAGCGCTCCCTCACGCTGGCCGGCCACCGCACCTCGGTCTCTCTCGAAGAGGCCTTCTGGCAGGCCTTCCGTGCACTCGCGGCACGCGAAGGGCTGCCCCTCAACCACCTCGCCGCCCGCATCGACGCTGACCGCGGGGATATAGGCCTTGCGTCTGCAATCCGGGTCTTCGTGCTCAGTGATGCGCTTTCCTCCGCACCGGCGGCCGAAAACCTCTGACGCAAGGTTCCGAACAGAGGGTCGCTACGGGTCCGCCGGGTGGCAATCTGGACAGCAGACTTGCCCCCAGCTGCGCAAACCGCACCCAGCCTTTTCTGGTTGCTGTCGTTCAGGATACCCCGGCGCAGTCACTCTTGCGCCCATTCTCCCGGCCCCACTCAATCCCGCCGCTCGCGCCGCCGGTTCCGTCGGCAACTGACAGCACTCGACCTGACACACGCGACATACCGACGACCGTCAAACCGCCGCTCTCCCCTTCCGGCCGCCCCGCCGCCGCGGCGGGGCCGCAGGGGCAAGCCCGTCTCGCAACATCGCCGTCATCGGATGCTCCGGTTGCACATCGCTATAAACCCTCAGCAATTCCGAGATGAGCGCTCCATAATCCGCGTCGGCCGGCACAGACAGCGCCCAGTCCAGCAGGATCGACCTGCACTCATGCGGTCCGATCCCGTCAATCCGATACGCCTCCCGGATCAATCCCTTCGGATCTTCATTCATGGACGTCCCTCTCCAAGCACCGTGGCAATCACCTCTGCAACAGCCGCCGCCTGCGCCGACAACTCAGCCTGAAGCGAGTCGATGTCGTCAAATCGCGTCTCGCGCAGCACAAAGCGACGACCGCCTTCGCCCACTGCCTCGGGATCGAGCACCCCACCGGTGAGAAGGCGTGACGCCGCCTGGACCTGCCAGAACAGCCGCGCGGCGCTGACCACGATATCGGCGCCCTCTCCGCTGATCAGACCCGCACGACGTCCGGCGGCTACTTGTGCCCCCAGCCGCCGTGCCGCAGACCCGGACAGAAGTGCGAGGGTCTGTGCGCAAAGCTCGATTTCCATCAGCCTGCCAGGACCCAGCTTGGCATCCCAAGGTCCGTCAGGGGGCTTGGCCGCCGAAATCCGGAGGCGCATTTCGGACACGTCACACCGCACGTCCTTGCCCGTGGCCTTCTGGCCGATCAGGGCGGACCGGAAGTTTTCAACAACCGTGGCCAGACCAGCGTCGCCGGCCACAATTCGCGCCCGTGTCAGCGCCAGATGTTCCCAGGTCCATGCCTGGTCACACTGATAGGCCATGAAAGACGCCAGCGAGACCGCAACCGGTCCCTGGCGTCCCGATGGCCGCAACCGCATGTCCACGTCGTAAAGTATTCCTTCCGCCGTGGGCGCAGTCAGAGCCGTCACCAGCGCTTGCGTCAGCCTCGCGAAATAGGGTCGCACGGCAAGAGGCCGCGGACCCTCTGACATTTCGACTGAAGCTGGATCATAGATCACGAGAAGATCAAGGTCCGAAGTTGCGGTCAGCCGTTCGGCTCCGAGCGATCCCATCCCCACAACGACCGCACCACGCCCCGGTGGTCTCCCGTGCTTGGCTGAAAAGTGGCGCGTCACTTCGGGCCAGACCTTGTCCAATACCGCACCGGCCAGGTCGGCATACTGCTGGCCGGCTTCATCCGCTCCGATCAGGCCGCGCAGATGATGCACACCGGTCCGGAAATGCCACTCCTTGCGAAAGCGTCTGATCGCGTTCAGCCGCGCTTCGTAACCGTCGACACCTTCGAGCGCCGCTCCGAGTGCGGCACACAAACCGGCCATGCCTGGCCACGGTTCGAAGAAGCGCCCGGCAATCACCGCATCAAGGACGCCGGCGTTCCGGCCCAGATACCGCGCAAGCGCGGGCGCGGTTGCCGCGATATCGGCGATCAGATGAGCCAGCTGCGGGTTCGCTTCAAAGAGCGAGAAGACCTGCACACCTGCAGGTAGTCCGGCAAGAAATGCGTCGAACTCGCGCAGAGCCTCGTCAGGCCGAGCCGCATCCCTGAGATGACGCAGGACCATGGGTTTGACGCGGCGAAAGGTCTCGCTCGCCCGACTCGACCGCAATGCGGGATACTTGAGCCAACGGGCCGCCTCCTCGGCGCCAAAATCATCGTCGACGGGAACGACCTTTCCCGGCGCAAAGAATCCTTCAGTCAGCTCATGAACTTCGTCGATCCGGTCTGTCAGATCGGTCGTGAGCTGCTCCGCCGCGATGCCCATGAAGGCTGCAAGCCTTGCAAAACCGTCGTTGTTGCCTGGCAGGGAGTGCGTCTGGGCATCGCTCACCATCTGCAAGCGGTGCTCCACCTCGCGAAGCGCCCTGTAATGCGCGGTCAATCTGACGGCGACAGTCTCCGGAATCCAGCCTGCCGCAGAAAGCCGTGCCAGCCCTTCGACCGTGCCGCGAACCCGCAGAGTCGGGTCGCGCCCACCCGCGATCAGCTGCCGTGTCTGGGTGAAGAACTCGATTTCCCGGATGCCGCCGCGGCCCAGCTTGATATCATGGCCGAACAGGCTGAAGGCCCCGCCAAGCCCCTTGTGGTCGCGGATGCGCAGCCGCATGTCATGTGCATCCTGGATGGCCGCGAAATCAAGGTGCCGGCGCCAGACGAAAGGGCGCAAGGTCAGGCAGAACCGTTCGCCTGCCGTGATATCGCCGGCGCAGGGGCGGGCCTTGATCCAGGCCGCGCGTTCCCAGGTCCGGCCTTCCGCTTCGTAATACTGCTCGGCCGACGCCATCGCCATGCAGACGGGCGTCACGGCGGCATCGGGGCGAAGGCGCAAGTCAGTCCGGAAGACATAGCCCCCGGCCGTGACGTCCGAGAGCGTCGCCATCGCCCGCCTGACGATCTTGACGAAGGTCGCCCGTGCCGCGGTGAAGTCGGCACGGGAAAAACGGGTCTCGTCAAAGAGGCAGATCAGGTCGATGTCGCTGGAATAGTTGAGCTCGCCTGCCCCCATCTTGCCCATTGCCATCGCCACAAGCCCGGCTCCGGCCAAGGCATCGGCCTCGGTCATCCCGGGCAGGTTGCCACGCCGTGCCTCTGCAGCGATCTCGTGGGTCAGAGCCAGCATTACCGCACGGTCGGCGAAACCGGTCAGGGCCTGCGTCACGGTTTCAAGCGGCCATACTCCGCCAAGATCGCAAAGAGCCACCAGCGCTGCCAGCCGCCGCCGCGTCCGCCGAAGCTCCGGACCGGGGGGATCAGCCCCGAGGGCAAGCAAGGCCGACAGCGCTTCCTCCGGTGCCACGGTCGCCTCGGCAACCCAGTCGCGGTCGCGGGACAGGATCGCGGCAAGAAATGGGCTGCATCCTGCCGCCCCAGCGATCAGCGCACGCACCTCGGCAGACACATCTCCGTACAGCGCCATCACATCCGCACCGCGCGCGGTGTCAAAGGCGTCGGGGCAGCGGGACATCCTTGCAGCGATCGACATGAGCCGACAATGTGCCCTGAGCACCACGGGGTCAACGCCTGGACTGGCATTCTTCGCTGCACGCTGACAGACTCACGCTTGTCCTTGGAGAGAGTGCATGAGCAGAAGCCTTCAGCGCGTCGTCGATGCACTTTCGGCAGCGGGTCTTTCTGTCAGCCCGATCGAGATGGACGCCGAAACGCGCACGGCGGAACAGGCCGCGCGAGCGGCGGGCTGTGTACTCGACCGGATTGCCAAGTCGATCATCCTCAAGGGGCAACACACCGGGCGACTATTGCTGTTCCTGACAGCGGGCGGGAATCGCGGGGACCTTGAACTTGCATCAACAGTCGCGGGCGAACCGGTCGAGAGCGCGGACCCCGATACTGTGCGCCGCGTCACGGGTTTTGCGATCGGCGGGGTAGCGCCGTTGGGACACATTGCTCCCTTGCCGATCGTTGCAGACCCGTGTCTTCTCGACTTCCCGGTGATCTGGGCTGCGGCAGGAACGCCGCGCCATGTCTTTGCAGTGTCGCCATCTGACCTTCTGCGCGTCACCAAGGCAAGAATTGCCGATTTCGCCAAACCTCAGGTTTGACAGACCCAGGCACATTCTCCGGGCCTCATGTGAATTATCTTAACATCACCTCTTGAATGCCAGGGACGACAGCCCGATATACGGGATGTGAAAGTCGTTTACATTCACGGTGCGAGGC
>JBEIDZ010000276.1:0-4494 GCA_040383215.1 Paracoccaceae bacterium
CCAGTATCTCGACCAGTGGTTCGGCATCGTGCTCGCCTTCCGCTGGACCGGCGCCGCGCTCGCGGCCGCGGTCATGGCCTTCCCGCTCATGGTGCGCGCCATGCGCCTCGCGATCGAGGCCGTCGACCCCCGGCTCGAAGCGGCGGCCGGCACGCTCGGCGCGCCCCCGGCCCATGTCTTCGCGACCGTCACGCTGCCGCTCATCCTGCCCGGGATCGTGGCGGGCGCAATTCTCGCCTTCGCCAAGGCGATGGGCGAATTCGGCGCCACCATCACCTTCGTCTCGAACATCCCCGGCCAGACCCAGACCCTGCCATCCGCCATCTATACCCAGCTTCAGGTCCCCGGCGCCGAGGATCACGTCGCCCGGCTCGCCCTCGTCGCCATCGCCGTGGCGATGGGCGCGCTCGCACTGTCCGAATGGGTCAGCCGCGCGGTCGCCCGCCGCATCGGCCAGGCATGACGCTCGCGATCCGCCTCCGCCATGCGCTGGGCGGCTTCACGCTCGATGTCGACATCAGGGCGGGCGCGGGCGTCACCGCGCTCTTCGGCCGCTCGGGCGCGGGCAAGACCAGCATCGTCAATGCCGTCGCGGGCCTCCTGCGCCCCGATGAAGGGCACATCACGCTCGGGCCCGACACGCTCCTTGACACGGCCCGCGGGGTCTTCGTCCCGCCGCACCGGCGCCGCATCGGCTATGTCTTTCAGGATGCGCGACTCTTTCCCCACATGACGGTCCGGCAGAACCTGCTCTACGGTCGCCGCTTCGCGCGCTCCGCCGCGGGCCCCGATCTTGGCCACATCGCCGGCCTGCTCGGCATCGGCGATCTGCTCGACCGCCGTCCCGGCACGCTCGCGGGCGGCGAACGGCAGCGCGTGGCGCTGGGCCGGGCGATCCTGGCCGCGCCGCGCCTCCTGCTGATGGACGAACCGCTCGCCGCGCTGGACGAGGCGCGCAAGGCCGACATCCTGCCCTATCTCGAACGGCTGCGCGACGACCTGCACCTACCGATCCTCTATGTCAGCCATGCCCTGGCCGAGGTCGCGCGCCTGGCCGACACCCTCGTCCTGGTCGAGGCCGGCCGCGTCACCGCCTCAGGCCCCGCCGGGGACCTGCTCTCGGACCCCGCCCTCGCCCCCGCCTTCGGCCTGCGCGAAGCCGGAGGAGTCCTGCCCGCGCGGCTTGCAGGGACCGAAGCCGACGGCCTCTCCCGGCTCGACACCGCCGCAGGCCCGCTCTGGCTGCCGCAGCTTGACGCGCCCCCGGGCACGACCCTGCGCCTGCGCATCCTGGCCCAGGACGTGATGATCGCGACAGAGCGGCCCAAGGGACTCTCGGCGCTCAACATCCTGCCCGCGACCATCGCGGCGATCCGGCCGGGCGAAGGCCCCGGCATGCTGGTCCGCCTCGCCCTCGGGCCCGATCACATCCTCGCCCGTGTCACCCGCCGCTCGGCCAGCGCGCTGCAACTCACCCCCGGCCAGCAGGTCTTTGCCGTGCTCAAAGCCGTCTCTGTCGCGCGCGAAAACGTGTTCGGCGATGAACCCCCACCCCCGCCAAGAGGATAGGCCCCACCTCTCACTCCGCCGTCCAGCCGCCGTCGACGATCAGATGCGTCCCCGTCACCATCGCCGCCGCATCCGAGGCAAGAAAGACCAGCGGCCCCATGAGGTCCTCGATCTCGCCCACGCGGCCAAGCTTGATCTTGGACAGGATCCAGGCCTTGCGCTCGGGGATGGACAGCGTCTGTTCGGCGAGCGGCGTTCGGATGAAGGTCGGGCAGAGCGTGTTGACACGGATGCGATGCGCGCCCCATTCCAGCGCCATCGCCTTGGTCATCCCCTCCAGCGCATGCTTGGTGGCGCAATAGACCGCCCGGTCGGGCCCGCCGACATGCCCCATCTGCGATGACACGTTGATCAGGCTGCCCGGACGGCCGGCCGCGATCAGCCCGCGCGCCACCTCGCGCGTCAGGAAATAGGCCGCGCGCAGGTTCAGTGCCATCGCGGCGTCGTAATCCTCGGGCCGGGTGTCCAGCGCCGGGCCGTGCCGCGCCAGACCGGCCGAATTCACCATCACGTCGAACGGCCCCGCCCCGGCGACCATCGCCGCCGTCGCGCCAAGGTCGGTGATGTCAAGCGCCCGCGCCTCGGCCCGGCCCCCGGCCGCGCGGATCGCATCGCGCAGGGCCGCAAGCTCGGCCATCCGGCGGGCGACCAGATGCACCTCAGCCCCCGCCTGGGCCAGGGCTGCCGCCGCGCCCAGCCCGATGCCCGAAGACGCCCCCGTCACCAGCGCGCGCCGGCCATCCAGCCGGAACGACGGGGTCACCGGAAGCCGCATGATCCGCCCCCCTGCCCTGCTGCCCCCGTCACTCCGCCGCGACGCCATAGGGCACGTTCCGGCCACCATAGCGGCGCACGCGGATGTTGCACTGCTCGGCATGGCCCACGAAGCCTTCGAGCATGCAGAGCCGCGAGCCGTATTCCCCGATCAGCGCCGCCGCCGCATCGGTCATCACCTTCTGGTAGCTGTGCGTCTTGAGAAACTTGCCCACCCAGAGCCCGCCGGTATAGCGCCCCGCCCGCCGGGTCGGCAGGGTGTGGTTCGTGCCGATCACCTTGTCACCGTTGGCCACATTCGTGCGTGGCCCAAGGAACAGCGCGCCATAGCTGTGCATCTTCTCCAGATACCAGTCGTCGCGGTCGGTCATCACCTGGACATGCTCATAGGCCAGGTCATTGGCCAGCGCGAGCATCTCCTCATGCGTGTCGCACAGATAGACATCCCCGTAATCGCGCCAGCTCGCCGCCGCCGTCTCGGCCGTGGGCAGGATGGTCAGCAGCCGCGCGACCTCGGCCAGCGTCGCCTCGGCCAGCCTGCGCGACGTGGTGACCAAGCAGGCGGGCGAATTGTAGCCATGCTCGGCCTGGCCCAGAAGGTCGGTCGCGCACAGCTCGGCATCAACGCTGTCGTCGGCGATCACCATCGTCTCGGTCGGGCCGGCGAAGAGGTCGATCCCGACCCGCCCGTAAAGCTGCCGCTTGGCCTCGGCCACGAAGGCATTGCCCGGCCCCACGAGCATGTGGACCGGCTCCAGCGTCTCTGTCCCCAGCGCCATTGCGCCCACCGCCTGGATGCCGCCGAGGCAGAGGATTTCATGCGCCCCGCCCAGATCCATCGCCGCGACGATCGCGGGATGCGGCTCGCCTTTCACCGGCGGCGCGGCCGCGACGATGCGCGGCACGCCCGCGACCGTTGCCGTCAGCACCGACATATGGGCCGAGGCGACCATCGGGAACTTGCCCCCCGGCACATAGCAGCCGACCGACTGCACCGGGATATGGCGATGGCCAAGGATCACGCCGGGCAGCGTCTCGACCTCGATATCCGTCATCGAGGCCCGCTGCGCCTCGGCAAAGCGCCTGATCTGGGCCTGGGCAAAGCGGATATCCTCCATGTCGCGGGCCGAAACCTTCTGCATCGCCGCCGCGATCTCGGACGGTGTCAGGCGAAAGGCAGCAGGGTCGTAGCCATCGAACTGCCGCGACAGGTCGCGCACTGCGACATCGCCGCGCCGCCCGATATCGGCAAGGATGCCCTCGACGGTCGCGCGCACCCGCGCGTCATCCTCGGCCCGCACCGCCTCCGGCTTGCCCGACTTCAGATGCACCACGACCATGCGTCTCTCCCGTCCCGCCCTGCGGTGCCGCAGAGCCTGCCGTGTCAGCCGCACCGGGCGCAACCAGGTTCTTCGGCGCAGCCGCGCCGGCAGGACGGTCGGGGCCGGCCCGGTCAGGCCGGCTCGAATTCCTGCTCGGGAACCTTCGCGCCGGTCATGTAGGCCACGGCATCCGACATCGAATGGTTCCTGGGGTTGATGACGCACAGCCGCCGCCCCAGCCGGTGCACATGGATGCGGTCGGCCACCTCGAAGACATGGGGCATGTTGTGACTGATCAGGATGATCGGAATCCCCCGGCTCTTGACGTCAAGGATCAGCTCCAGCACCCGCCGGCTCTCCTTCACGCCCAGCGCCGCGGTCGGCTCGTCCAGGATGATGACCTTCGAGCCAAAGGCCGCCGCCCGCGCCACCGCCACCCCCTGCCGCTGCCCGCCCGACAGCGTCTCCACCGGCTGGTTGATGTTCTGGATCGTCATCAGCCCCAGATCGCTCAGCTTCTCGCGGGCGAACCGCTCCATCTTCGGCCGGTCAAGCTGGCGCAGCCAGCGCCCGCGCCAGCCCTCGCGGCGCACCTCGCGCCCCATGAACATGTTGTCGGCGATCGACAGCGCCGGACTCATCGCCAGCGTCTGGTAGACCGTCTCGATCCCCGCCTCGCGCGCCTCGGTCGGCTTGGTGAAATGGACCTTGCGCCCCTCAAGCCAGATGTCCCCCTCATCCGGCACCACCGCGCCCGAAACCGCCTTGATCAGCGTCGACTTGCCCGCCCCGTTGTCGCCGATCACCGCGAGGATTTCCCCGGGATAAA
>JBEIDZ010000277.1:0-4484 GCA_040383215.1 Paracoccaceae bacterium
CGCCACTGCCTGTTCCACATGCTGGGCGAAATGGTCATAATCGTCGTCGAACAGCCGGAATTGCCAGTCCGCGGGCACATCGCCCGTCGTCCATGGCTGCGGATCGGGCTCGTAGCCGCCCATGACAAGGCCGCCGACCTCCTCCTTGAAATAGGTGCGCCGGTCGGGGTCGCGGATCGTGGGCGCGTCCGGCGACAGGCCATCGATCCGCTCGGTGATGACATACTGGTGTCTGACCGGCTGCAGCGGCACGGTGATCCCGGCCATCGCGCCCACCTGGCGCGCCCACTGGCCGGCGCAGTTGACCACGCAATCGGTCGCGATCGCGCCCCGGTCGGTTTCGACATGGGTGATCCGGTTGCCGGACATGCGGAAACCCGTCACCCGCACGCCTTCGTGCAGGCGCGCGCCATGCATCCGCGCGCCCTTGGCCAGGCTCTGTGCGATGTCCGAGGGGCTTGCCTGCCCGTCGGTCGGCAGCCAGGAGGCGCCGATCAGGTCGCCGACCTCCATCAGGGGCCACATCCGTTTGACCTCGTCAGGCGGGATCAGGTGCATCTCCATGCCGAAGCTGCGCGCCGTGGTGGCCAGTCGCCTGAATTCGGTCCAGCGGTCGGGCGTGGTGGCCAGCCTGAGGCAGCCCGTCATCTTCCACCCCGTCGCAAGCCCCGTTTCGGCATCGAGCCTGCGATAGAGATCGACCGAATAGCCCAGAAGCCTGGTGATCGAGGCCGATGAGCGCAGCTGCCCGACCAGCCCGGCTGCGTGCCAGGTGCTGCCCGAGGTCAGCTGACCCTGTTCAAGCAGGACCACATCCGCCTTGTGGTCGCGCGCAAGATGGTAGGCGGTAGAACAGCCGATGATCCCGCCGCCGATGACGACGACCTGCGCATGAGAGGGGAGCGTCATGAGAGCTTTCCGTGACGTGATTGAAAAACGTCAAGAGATTGGTCCAATTTGACCAGATTCTCCCGTGCATAAGTTGGATAATCGACACCAGGTGCAGACAGATGCAAGGCCGAGACCATCGCCCACATCGCCTCGCGCAGGAGCGAGGCGCATTGCATCGCTTCGAAGGCGCGCTCCAGCGCAGGCTCGGGCCGGCGGCTGAGATACGTGGCCAGGAGTTCCCCTGCCGCCTCGGCCGACATGCCGGCATTCGACGCGGCTCCCGCCAGGTCGAACATCGCGGTCGAGAAGCCGGCATATTCGTAGTCGATCAGCCAGAGCCGCGTGCCGTCATCGAGGAAATTCGCAGGCAGCAGGTCGTTATGGCCAAAGACCAGCGGCATCGGCACTTGCGCCGCCTCGAGTTGGTCGGACAGCGCGAGCCAGCCCGGCAAGCCCGGGGCGAAGGCGGACCCCGCGGCGGTGAGCGTCCGTCCGTAATCGCGGATCACGTGAAAGACCCAGAACATGAAGGCTGCGCCTTCGACCTCTCGCCCCATCCGGTCGTGAAAATCGCGCAAGAGATGCGCCACCCGTGCCGGTTCGCGGGCGATATCGGCCGCGGTCCAGGTGCGGGCGGCGATGAAGGCGGTCACCATCACGCCGGGGGCCGCGTATTCCACCGCCGGCCCGAAGCCTGCCCGCGCGGCGGCCGCGGCGGTCATCGCTTCGCGCGCGCGAAAGACGTGGTGAAAGGGATAGTCGGGCCCAAAGCGCACGACATGCTGACCCCTGTCGTCACGCACCCACCAGATTTCGTTCGAGAGCCCGCCGCTCAGGCGCCGCCCCTCGATCTGGCCGGCCCAGCAGGGCAGGGCCGCGATAAGGTCATCCATGGCCAACGACCCCAAGTCGCGCCCGCATCCGCCCTGCGCCCGCCTGGATCAGCCGGTCGGCGATGATGGCGATGAAGGCGATGGCAAGCCCCGCCACCAGCCCCTGTCCGGCATTGGCCTTGGTCAGCGCGATATAGACTTCCTGCCCCAGGTCGCGCGTCCCCACCAGCGCGGTGATCACCAGCATCGACAGCGCGAACATCACGGTCTGGTTCAGCCCCAGCATGATCTCGGGCAGGGCGAGCTTGAGCTTGATCCGCCAGAGGATTTGCCCGCGCGTCGCCCCCATGGCCCGCCCGGCCTCGACCAGCTGCGGGTCCACGCCCTGCAAACCCAGTGCGGTGTAGCGGATCGCGGGCACGACCGCATAGGCCACGACCGCGATCATCGCCGTGAAGTCGCCCACGCGGAAGAGCATGACGGCGGGCATGAGATAGACGAAGGAGGGCAGGGTCTGGAGCGTGTCGATCACGATCCGGACGCCGCGCCAAAGCCGGTCCCGTTCTGCCGCAACGATCCCCACGGGCACCCCGATCAGCATCGCGAGGACCACAGAGATGCCGCAGAGATAGACGGTGATCATCGCCTCCTCCCACAGTCCGGTCGCGGCGACAAGAACGGTCAGACCGCCCGTCAGTCCGGCCAGCCGCCAGCCGCCAAGCCGCCATCCGGCCAGCGCGACAAGGCCCGCGACACCAAGCCAGGGCAGTGACAGCAGGAATCGCTTGAAGGGGACAAGCAGGTTGAGAAGGAAGAAGTTCTTCACCGCCTCGATCGTGTCGAACCAGTTGAGATTGATCGCCTCCATCACCCCGCTCCAGAAGTCACCGGTCGACAGTCGCCAGGCCTCTGGCCAGGTCTGCATCGCGGGCAGGGCCAGCCCGGCCAGCGCCGTCGCCAGCACCCAGGCCAGAGCGGCGCGCAGATAGGGCCCCGCCGGCGGCCGGTCGACCTCGCCCAGTCGGGCGGCGACCGCCTGGCTCAGCCGGTCGAGCATGACGGCAAGAGCCACGATGGCGAATCCCGCCTCGAGCCCGGCACCGAAATCGAGCCGTCGAAGCGCCTGCAGCACATCGAATCCCAGCCCGCCCGCGCCGATCATCGAGGCGATGATCACCATGTTGAGCGAAAGCATGATCACCTGGTTGACCCCCACCATCAACCCGTCGCGCGCCGAAGGGATCATGACGCGCCAGGTCATCTGCCGCGGCGAACAGCCAACCATCCGGCCCAGGTCGCGCAGCTCGGCGGGCACGCGGGTCAGGGCCAGATGGGTGACCCGAGTCATCGGCGGCAGGGCATAGATCACGGTCGCGATGATCGCGGCCACCGGGGAAAAACCGAAGAGGATCAGCACGGGGACCAGATAGGCAAAGACCGGCACCGTCTGCATGAGGTCAAGCACGGGGGCGAGCATCCGTTCCAGCCTTGGCCAGCGAAAGCTTGCGAGCCCCAGCGCAAGCCCGCCCGCGACACCGATCGGCACAGCGATCAGGATCGAGGCCAGCGTGACCATTGCGCTTTGCCACTGGCCAAAGAGGGCGATGAAGATCATGAGCCCCGCGACAAGTGCCGCAAGGCCGCGTCCCCCGGCCCAGAGGCCGAGGAGGGCCAGTGCCCCGGTGAGCCCCGTCCAGGACAGGGGCGGCACCGGTCCAAGTCCGCCAGAGAGAGCCCCGTGGACCAGCGCATAGGGCTGCGCGATGACCCAGGCGATCGCCCGCGTCAGGTCCTGGAAGGTGAAAAGGCCAAAGCTCGCCTCGTCCTGCAGCCAGTCAACAAAACCGCCGATCCAGTCCTCGAAGGGCGGGACCCAGGCTTTTGGGAATTCCATTGTCCAGGAGCCTGCGCCCCAGACGGCCAGCGCGCCGACCGCCGCGACTGCCACCGCCCAGATCGCAGCTGCCGGCAGCACCGTCCGGCTGGCCTGCGGAATGACACCCGCCACCGCCATGCCTAGCCCGCCAGCATCAGGTCGAGTACCGTCTCGCGCCTGAGCCGGCCAACCGGGCGGCCCTCGTCGGTCACCCGCAGCATCGTCGCCCCCGCCTGCAAGAGCGGTGCCGCCTCGGCCACGGTCTGCGCGGCGGTGACGGCGGGTCCCTCGGCCTCGCCGGGTTCCATCACGGACCGCACGCGCACCACCTTGGCGCGCGGGACAGCCCGGGTGAATTCGCGCACATAAGGCGTGGCGGGCTGCAGGACGATCTCCTCGGGCGTGCCCCATTGTTCGCCCGCGCCGTCCTTCATGATGGCGATCCGCGTGGACAGCCGGATCGCCTCGTCGTAATCATGGGTGATGAAGACGATGGTCTTCTTCAGAACCCCCTGCAGGCGCAGGAATTCGTCCTGCATCTCGCGCCGGATCAGCGGGTCGAGCGCCGAGAAGGGTTCGTCCAGAAACCAGAGTTCAGGATCGGCGGCCAGCGACCGGGCGATGCCGACGCGCTGTTGCTGCCCGCCCGAGAGTTGCCGGGGAAAGAAATCCTCGCGCCCTGCCAGACCGACCAGCGCGATCATCTCGCGCGCCTCGGACTCGCGCCGTGCCCTGGGCACGCCCTGGATGTCCAGCGGAAATGCCACGTTCTGCAGCACCGTCAGATGCGGCAAGAGCGCGAAACGCTGGCACACCATCCCCATCCCGAGGCGGCGCAACTCCATCATCTCGGTGGCCGAGGCGCGCAGCAGGTCGCGACCGTC
>JBEIDZ010000278.1:0-4475 GCA_040383215.1 Paracoccaceae bacterium
CCGAAGACATGAAGACCGCGCCCGAGCTTGTCGTGCCCGAGGAATTCCGCGCCGCTGGCAAGTTCCTGCCCGCCTGCCCGGCCTCCGCGGTCGAGCTTTATACCGCGATCTGGACCGAGCTTCAGGGCTGATCCGCCGCGCCGGCGGGGCAGGGGGCCGGGACACCCCCCGCCCCGATGCCCCGCCGCAACCTCCCACACCCCCGTTGCCGCCCCCTTGCCCGCGCGCTAAAGGCAGGCCGACAGGACCAGCCGGGACAGCGCCATGGCCAAGGACAAGACCCCCCGCCGCCCCCGGGCCGAAACGCCCAAGGGGTTCCGCGACTATTTCGGCACCGACGTCACCGACCGCGCCGCCATGCTTGCCGCCATCGCCGGCGTCTATCGCAGCTACGGGTTCGACGCGCTCGAAACCCCCGCCGTCGAAACGGTCGAGGCGCTGGGCAAGTTCCTCCCCGATGTCGACCGCCCGAACGAGGGCGTCTTTGCCTGGCAGGACGAAGACAAGGACTGGCTCGCGCTGCGCTACGACCTGACCGCACCCCTTGCCCGCGTCTATGCCCAGCACCGCGCGGACCTCCCCACCCCCTACCGCCGCTATGCCATGGGCCCTGTCTGGCGCAACGAAAAGCCCGGTCCCGGCCGCTTCCGCCAGTTCTACCAGTGCGATGCCGATACCGTCGGCACCCCCACCGTCGCGGCGGATGCCGAGATCTGCGCCATGCTGGCCGATGTCTTCGCCACCCTCGGCCTCGGTGCTGATTTCATCATCCGCGTCAACAATCGCAAGGTCCTGAACGGCGTGATGGAGGTCGCGGGCGTCCTCGACCCCGCCAACCCCGAGAAATTCGCCCACGAACGCGGCATCGTCCTGCGCGCCATCGACAAGCTTGACCGCCTCGGCCCCGAGGGCGTGCGCGCCCTGCTCGGCCCCGGCCGGACCGATGACAGCGGCGATTTCACCCGCGGCGCCGGCCTCTCGCCCGATCAGGCCGCCATCGTCATGGGCTTCATCGCCGCCCGGCGCGACAGCAGCGCCGCCACCCTCGCCCGCCTGGCCGAGCTTGTGTCAGGCTCCGACATGGGCCGGCAGGGTGTCGCCGAACTCGACACCATCGCCGCCCTTCTCGACGCCCAGGGCTACGGCCCCGACCGCATCGTGATCGACCCCGCCACCGTCCGCGGCCTTGGCTACTACACCGGCCCCGTCTTCGAGGCCGAACTCACCTTCGAGGTGACCGACGACAAGGGCCGCCGGCAGCAATTCGGCTCCGTCGCCGGCGGCGGCCGCTATGACGACCTTGTCAAGCGTTTCACCGGAGAGGCCGTGCCCGCCACCGGCATCTCCATCGGCGTCGACCGCCTGCTCGCCGCCCTGCGCGCCCGCAGCCGGGGCGACGCCCGCACCGATCCCGGCCCCGTCGTCGTCACCGTCATGGACCGCGACCGCATGGCCGATTACCTCGCCATCGCCGCCGACCTGCGCCGCGCCGGCATCCGCGCCGAAGTCTATCTCGGCAACCCCAAGAACTTCGGCAACCAGATGAAACATGCCGACAAACGCGCAGCCCCCCTCGCCATCATCCAGGGCGCCGAGGAACAGGCTCGCGGCGTCGTCCAGATCAAGGACCTCGTCCTTGGCGCAGAGATCGCCGCCAGCGCCACGCTCGAAGAGTGGAAGGACCGCCCCGCCCAGGTCGAATGCCCCCGCGCCGACCTCGTCGCCCGCGTCCGCGCGATGCTTGCAGGCCAACCGTGATCGACAACACCGCCCGCGCCGCCGCGCGCGACGAGACGCGCCGCCTGACCGCGCATTTCACCGCCGCCGGCGCGACCCCCGTCGAAACCGCCATCCTCCAGCCCGCCGACACCCTTCTTGACCTCTATGGCGAAGATATCCGCGCCCGCGCCTATGTCACCGCCGACCCGCTGCGCGGGGAACTGATGCTGCGCCCCGACTTCACCGTCCCCGTCGCGCAGATGCACATGGCCACAGGCGCGGGCGAGGCGCGCTATACCTATGCCGGCGAGGTCTTCCGCCGCCAGGAAACCGACGAGGCCCGCCCCAACGAATTCCTCCAGGTCGGCTTCGAGATATTCGACGCCCCCGCCCCCGCCGCCGCCGATGCCGAGGTCTTCGCCACCATCGCTGCCGCCCTCGCCGGGCTCGGCCTGCGCGCGGCCACCGGCGACATCGGCATCCTCGTCGCCGCCGTCCAGGGCCTGCGCACCACCGACCTGCGCAAGGCCGCGCTCATCCGCCACATCTGGCGCCCGCGCCGCTTCCGCGCCCTGCTCGACCGGTTCGGCGGCCGCCTGCCCGTGCCGCCCCACCGCCGGGCCCTGCTTGCCGCCGCCGACCCCCAGGCCCTCGCCGGCCCCGACATCGGCCTGCGCTCCCGCGCCGAGGTGGCCGAACGCATCGCCAACCTGCGCGCCGATGCCACAGCCCCCCCCGTCTCGGCCGAAGAGATCGCGCTCATCGACGCACTCCTCTCCCTGCGCGAAACCCTCCCTCACGTCCTCTCCGAACTGCACGACATCGCCGTCGACCTCGCCGCCATCCGCCCCGCCGTCCGCCGCCTCGCCGACCGGGCCGAGGCGCTGGCCACCCGCGGCATCGACACCGACCGGCTCGAATTCGAAGGCAGCTTCGGCCGCACCACGCTCGAATACTACGACGGCTTCGTCTTCGGCTTCCACGCCGCCGACCGCCCCGACCTGCCCCCCGTGGCCAGCGGCGGCCGCTACGACGCGCTCACCCGCGCGCTCGGCCCGGGTCGCGCCGTCCCCGCCGTCGGCGGCATCATCCGCCCCGAACTCGTCGCCCTCCTGCACGGGGCCGCCTGATGCTCCGCCTCGGCATCCCCTCCAAGGGCCGTCTGATGGAAAAGACCGTCGACTGGTTCGCCGCCCGCGGCATCCGCCTCCTGCGCACCGGCACCGACCGCGACTATACAGCCACGGCCGAGGGCGCCAAGGGCCTCGACCCCGTCCTCCTCCCGGCCGCCGAGATTCCGCGCGACCTCGCCACCGGCCGCATCCACCTCGGCGTCACCGGCTCCGACCTCGTGCGCGAAAAGGTCCCCCTCTGGGACCGCCGCCTGCGGGTCATGGCGGGCCTCGGCTTCGGTGCCGCCGACCTCGTCATCGCCGTGCCGCAGGCCTGGGTCGATTGCGAGACGCTCGACGACCTCGACGCCGTCGCCGCCGCCTTCCGCCGCCGCCACGGCTTCCGCCTGCGGATCGCGACCAAATACCACCGCCTCACGCGCGACTTCCTCCAGACCCACGGCATCGCCGACTACCAGCTTGTCGACAGCCAGGGCGCCACCGAAGGCACCATCCGCGCCGAAACCGCCGAGGCCATCGCCGACATCACCTCGACCGGAGAGACCCTGCGCGCCAACGGCCTGAAACCCCTCGCCGACGGCCTGATCCACGCAAGCCAGGCCACCCTCTACCGCGCCAGCGCCGCCCCCTGGGGCGAGGCCGAGAAAACCGCCCTCCGCCACCTCGAATCCCGCCTCGGCCTCTGACGCCACACCCCCTTGCGCACCCCCCGCCCGATCGCGTCTGATCGCCCGCAGCGACAGCCCGCAGAAAGGCCCGCCCCGATGACCCCGCAGGACTTCATCGCCAAATGGCGCGGCGTCGAACTGAAGGAAAGGTCCGCCAGCCAGACCCACTTCAACGACCTCTGCGCCCTTCTCGGCCTGCCCGACCCCGTCGCCGAAGACCCGCACGGCGCATGGTTCACCTTCGAAAAGGGCGCAACCAAGACCACGGGCGGCGAAGGCTGGGCCGATGTCTGGCGCAGGCACTGCTTCGCCTGGGAATACAAGGGCCGCCGCAAGGACCTGACCGCCGCCTACGTCCAGCTTCAGCAATATGCCGTCGCACTCGACAACCCGCCGCTCCTGATCGTGTCCGACATGGACCGCATCCGCATCCACACCAACTGGACCAACACCGTCCAGACGGTGCACGACATCACCCACGACGACCTGCGCGATGCCGCCAAACGCGACCTCCTGCGCGCCTGCTTCACCGACCCCGAAAGGCTCAAGCCGCAAAAGACCCGCCAGCGACTGACCGAAGAAGCGGCCGAAAACTTCGCCGCCATCGCCGAACGGCTGCGCCAGCGCGGACACGACAGCCAATCGGTCGCGCATTTCATCAACCGCCTCGTGTTCTGCATGTTCGCCGAGGATGTGAACCTCCTGCCCGACAGGATGTTTGAACGCATGATCGCCGCCGCCCGTCGCAAGCCCGACAGCTTCGCAACCCATGCCGGGACACTCTTCGCCGCCATGCGCGCGGGCGGCTTTGTCGGCTTCGATCCGGTGGAATGGTTCAACGGCGGTCTCTTCGACACGGACGAGACGCTCGACCTCACCGGAAAGGATATCGAAGACCTCGAACGGACCGCCCGGCTCGATTGGTCCGACATCGACCCTTCCATCCTCGGCACGC
>JBEIDZ010000279.1:0-4456 GCA_040383215.1 Paracoccaceae bacterium
CCCGACCAGCACCACGGGCCGCAAGAGCCGCCATCCCGGCCCGCCGCCGGCGGCGGTGGCAACAGCCTGCGGATGTTCCTTCCGCTGCATCACGTTCCGGCCTTCCCCTGCATTTTTCAGGTAACGCTTCCGGATGGCGTGAACTCGGCGAAAACACAATATATGATGCCGATGAAAGGCCGGGCCGGATGCCGCGGCAGGCCGCAACGACAACAGGCAAACGAGGCCAGGGGGAGCGGGAAAAGATGTGGCGGCTGTTCAAATTCCTGGTCTGGCTCGCTGTTCTGGCCGCCCTGGTGCTGGTCGCCTATGCCTATGTCGGCCCGGTCCTCTTTCCTGACCATTTCGTGCCTGCCGTCACCGACCAGACCGCGCCGATCCTGCTGGAGCTTGACTGATCCATGCACCCCGGCCTTCCTGCGGCATGCAGCCTTGCCCTGACGCTCGCTCTTTGCGCGCCCCGTGCCGCCGCACAGCAGGACACGCCGCTTTCGGCCATCGACTGGCTCAGCCAGAGCGTGGAAACCCCGCCTCAGGAGGCGTCGGCCCCGTCACCGCCGCCTCCACCGGACGAACCTGCCGTCGCCACCGACATTCCCGCTCCGGGATTGCCGTGACCACGCTGGACCGGCCCTCTCCCGACGGCGTGGGTCTTCTCCCGCCCGAAGTCACCGGCCTGCCCCCCACGCTCTGGGCAGGCAGCGACAGCGCCACACTGGTCACCCTCCTGCGGGCCGGGCATGGCGAAACGCTCCCGGCGGTGCGGGATCTTCTCGTCACCCTGCTCCTCGCCCGGGCCGACCCGCCGCTTCCCCCGGACGGATCGCTGTTCCTCGCCCGCATCGACCGCCTGCTCGACGTCGGGGCGCTTGAACCCGCCCAGGCCCTTCTCGAAGCAACCGACCGCTCCGCCCCCGAAGTCTTCCGCCGGTGGTTTGACGTCTCTCTGCTGACCGGAACCGAAGATGCCGCCTGCGCCATGATCCGTAACCGCCCGGCGCTCGCCTCGACCTATCCCGCACGCATCTTCTGCCTCGCGCGCAACGGCGACTGGCAGGCCGCCGCCCTCACCCTCTCCAGCGCGCGGGCACTGGACGAAATCACGGCCGAAGACGAAGCCCTCCTCGCCCGCTTCCTCGACCCCGAACTCTTTGAAGGTGCCGCGCCGCTGCCGCCACCCTCCCGCCCGTCCCCGCTCGTCTTCCGGCTGCGCGAAGCGGTCGGCGAAGCCCTGCCCACCGCCGCCCTGCCGCGCGCCTTTGCCCATGCCGACCTCCGTCCCACCGCGGCCTGGCGCAACCGGATCGAAGCGGCCGAACGTCTCGCCCGCGCGGGCGCCATTCCGGGCGGCGTGCTGCTCGCGGCCTATACCGAACGCACGCCTGCCGCCTCCGGCGGCGTCTGGGACCGTGCCCGCGCCATCCAGGCCTTCGACCGCGCCATCACCGCAGGCGATGCCGCCGGTGTCGCGGCCACCCTCGCCCCGGCCTGGCAGGCCATGCAGGTGATCCGGGCCGAAGTCGCCTTCGCCAGCCTCTATGCCGGACAGCTCGCCGCGGTCGACCTGCCGCCGGCGGCAGCGGCACTGGCCTTCCGGATCGCACTCCTCTCTCCGGACTATGAATCCGCCGCCATCGCCCATACCCCCGCCGGGCCCGAGGACAGCCTCCTTGTCGCCATCGCCCGGGGCAGCGTCGCAGACCTCCCGCCCGGCGAAGCACTCGCCGGCGCCGTCATCGCCGGCTTTTCCGGTGCAGCAGTCTCCCAGCCCGTCGCCGGCCTGATCCGCGACGGCCGCATCGGCGAGGCAATCCTGCGGACCCTCGTGACCGCCGATCAGGGTCTGGCCGGCGACCCAGCCGCATTGACCGAAGCGATCGCTGCGCTCAGGCTCCTCGGTCTCGAAGGTACGGCCCGCAGCATGGCGCTTCAGGCACTCATCCTCGGGCGCCCCGCATGACCCCGCCGGCCCTCATGCCGCACTGGATCGCGGCCTTCCTCGATGCCCAGCTCGCCGAACATGACGCCGCCCGCAACACCCGCCTCGCCTATGGCCGCGACCTGTCGGATTTTTCAGGCTGGCTAGCCGCTCGCAATCTCGATTTCGCCTCCGCCTCCCGCGCCGATATCGAAGCCTATCTGATCGCCTGCGGCCAAAGCGGCCTGTCCCGTGCCACCCGGGCCCGCCGGCTGTCGGCGATCCGCCAGCTCTTCCGCTTCGCCTTCGACGAAGGCTTCCGGCCCGACAATCCCGCGATCCGCATCTCCGGGCCCGGCCGCGACCTCCGCCTTCCCGGCACCCTGTCACAGGACGAAGTCGCCCGTCTGCTCGCCGCGGCCCAAAGCTCACCGCGGGACGCCCTGCGCAACACCTGCCTCATGGAGCTGCTCTATGCCACCGGCATGCGGGTCAGCGAACTCGTGACACTTCCCGCAGCCGCCGTCCGCGGCAATCCGCCGATGATCCTCGTGCGCGGCAAGGGCGGCAAGGAAAGGCTCGTCCCCCTGTCCGCGCCGGCGCGTGCCGCCACCGCCGCCTGGCTCACGGCCCGCGATGCGGCCGACAGCGCAGCCCAGGCCCGCGGAAAACCCGCGTCGCGCTGGCTCTTCCCCTCCCGCGGCAAGGCCGGCCACCTCTCGCGGCAGGTCTTCTTCGCACTCGTCAGGGACCTCGCCGTTTCGGCCGGGATCGGTGCGGACCGGGTCTCCCCCCACGTCCTGCGCCATGCCTTTGCCACCCACCTCCTTGCCGGCGGCGCCGATCTCCGCTCGATCCAGACGATGCTCGGCCATGCCGATCTCGCCACGACGGAAATCTACACCCATGTCCTCGACGACCGGCTCCGGGACCTCGTCCTCACCCGCCACCCGCTGGCCCGGGCGCGCAAGGACCCTTGATGCAGCCGCATCAGGCCCCCTAACCTGACATTTGTCTGCAACAGCGAAAGACCGTCCCCGTGGAGCCCAGCCCCGACGCCGCCATCCATGCCCTCGACCTGGCCTTCTGGATCACCATCGCCGTCATCGTCCTTCTCATCATGATGTCGGCCTTCTTCTCGGGGTCCGAAACCGCACTGACCGCCTCCTCCCGCGGAAAGCTGCGCGCACAGGCCGACAAGGGCTCGCGCGGGGCCGAGGTTGCGCTCAGCGTCACCGACGACAGCGAACGCATGATCGGGGCGATCCTGCTTGGCAACAATGTCGTCAACATCCTCTCCGCCTCGCTCGCCACCGCACTCCTGACCCGTATCTTCGGCGATTCGGGCGTGGCACTGGCGACGCTCGGCATGACCGCGCTCGTGCTCATCTTCGGCGAGGTGCTGCCCAAGACCGTCTCGATCCTCAATCCCGAACCCATCGCCACCCGCGTCGCGCCCTTCATCCGCGTGCTCATCCTGATCCTGTCGCCGATCGTCACCGTGGTCCGTGCCATCGTGCGCGGCCTTCTGCGGCTTTTCGGCGTCCGCACCAGCCCCGACGCCCATATCCTCGCCGTGCGCGAGGAAATCGCGGGCGCCCTACAGATCGGCCATGCCGAAGGCGTGGTCGAAAAAGAAGACCGCGACCGCATTCTCGGTGCGCTCGACCTCGGCCTGCGCACCGTGGACGAAATCATGCGCCACCGCTCGGCCATCGGGATGATCGACGCCCGCCTGCCGGTGACCGAAATCCTGCGCCTGGTGCTCGACAGCCCCCACACCCGCCACCCGCTCTACCGCGACGACCCCGAAAACATCGTCGGCATCCTCCACGCCAAGGACCTCCTGCGCGCGATGCAGCGCATGCTCACCGACGACGGCCGGATCGACCCCGAGGAACTGGCCGCCTTCGACATCCTCGACGTGGCGATGCCGCCCTATTTCATCCCCGACACCACCGCGCTCGATGACCAGATGCGCGCCTTTCTCAAACGCAAGTCCCATTTTGCCCTCGTGGTCGACGAATACGGCGCCCTTCAGGGGCTGATCACCCTCGAAGATATCCTCGAAGAGATCGTGGGCGAAATCGCCGACGAATTCGACGTTCCGCCCGAACAGACCGTGGCCGCCACCCCCGACGGCGCCTTCATCGTCTCCGGGCTGATGACGATCCGCGACCTCAACCGCCAGCATGACTGGTCGCTCCCCGATGACGAAGCCAACACCATCGCCGGCCTTGTCATCCACGAGGCACAGACGATCCCCGCCGAAGGCCAGGTCTTCAGCTTCCACGGTTTCCGCTTCGAGGTCCTCGAAAAGCAGGACAACCGGGTCGCAACGCTCAAGATCAACCCGCTCTGACACGGGCGACGGCCGCCGCCCCCCGGTGGGCGGCACCCTGCCGGCCTGCTACCGTCCGCGGAAGAACCCGCCGAGGATTCCCCTGACGATGCGCCGCCCCGGGGGGCCCGACAGCTCCTTCCCCGCCGCCGGGGCCAGCGCCTCGCCGAAACCCTTGGGCTGGCGTGCCCGTCCCG
>JBEIDZ010000280.1:0-4452 GCA_040383215.1 Paracoccaceae bacterium
AAAAACCTCTTCTGGGGGGCCCACACCCCGCAGGTGTGCTTGGCAATCTCCCACCCGGGGCTCCCCATTAAACCCCCCGTGGGGGGGGGCCTACACCGCCCCCGCCCGCATCCTTTCCGGAATCCACGGGATGACCGAGACGACCGCCAGCGGGCCCATGCTTGCCGCCGACGGCACGCCGCTCAGGCGCAGCCTGAACCGTGCGCTGCGGCGGCAGAAGCTGCGCGCTTTCCTTCTGATCGCGCCGCTTCTGCTGTTCGTGCTGGTCACCTTCGTGGCGCCCATCGTCGACATGCTGTTTCGCTCGGTCGAGAATTTCGGGGTAAGCCAGACGCTGCCGCGCACGGTTACCGCCATCTCGGACTGGGACCCCGCGTCGGAAAGCCCGCCGGGCGAGCCTGCCTTCCGCGCGCTGGCCCATGACATGATGATTGCGGTCGAAGAAAAGACCCATACCCAGCTCGGTACGCGCCTGAACTACGAGAACTCGGGGATGTCCTCGCTTCTGCGCGGCACCGGCCGCGACGTGGAGGACTTCGGCGAGGCGGCGACAAAGGGGCTCGTCGCGCTCGACCCCGCGTGGGAGGAGCCGGAGACTTGGGTTTCGCTGCTGGCCGACCCCGCCTGGATTGCGGCACAGACCGCCTGGGCCGAGGCCGATGATGATACCCCCGAGCCGGCCTTTGTCCTGTCGGAGACTGCCAGGGCCGCGCTGCCGCACACCGCCGGGACCTATGCCGACTTCGCCCGGGTGACGCAGGTCGTGAACGAGGACAGCCTCCTGAAGGAGCAGCCCTGGCACCTCGTTTCGGTCGCACTGACAGAAGACCTTGCCGCCGACCCCGCCGCGGCCGCAGCGCTTGGCCCCGACTGGGAGCCGCGTCTTGCCGCCGTGGCGGCCGCCGGCATTCCCCCTGCCGACTTCACCGCCGCCTTTGCCGAGAGCGACGAGGCCTGGGCCACGCCCGAGCCCTGGGCCGTGATCCGGCTTTTCTCGGGCCGCTACACGGCCGGCTATTTCCTCAACGCCATCGACCTGGGCAAGACGCCGGAGGGGATCGCCCCGCGGCCGGACGACGAGCGCGTCTACATCATGCTGTTCCTGCGCACGATGGCCTTGTCGCTGGCGATCACCGCGATGTGCATCCTGCTGGGTTATCCGGTCGCCTGGCTGATGGCCAATCTGCCCGCGCGGCAGGCCAATCTGCTGATGATCCTCGTGCTGCTGCCCTTCTGGACTTCGCTTCTGGTGCGGACGAGCGCGTGGAAGGTCCTGCTCCAGCAGCAGGGGGTGATCAACGACATCCTCGTCTGGATCGGGCTTGTCGCTGACGACAACCGGCTGATCCTGATCAACAATCCGACCGGCACGATCATCGCGATGACGCATATCCTGCTGCCTTTCATGATACTGCCGCTCTATTCGGTGATGAAGACGATCCCGCCCTCCTATCTGCGCGCGGCCAAATCGCTGGGCGCCAATGACTGGACAGCCTTCTGGCGGGTCTATTTCCCGCAATCGGTCCCCGGCATCGGGGCGGGGTCCATCCTCGTCTTCATCCTGGCCATCGGATACTACATCACGCCCGAACTTGTCGGCGGGGCGAAGGGCGTCTTCATCTCCAACCGCATCGCCTATCACATCAGCACATCGCTGAACTGGGGCCTCGCCGCGGCGCTCGGGACGATCCTGCTGGCCGTCGTGCTGCTGCTCTACTGGGTCTATGACCGCATCGTGGGGATCGACAATGTCAAGCTTGGCTGACCCCGTCTGCGGAGCCGCGTCATGAGCCTGCCCGCCTATGCCACGACCGGGCAGCGGCTCTGGCACTACGGGTTCCGCGTGATCTGCGGGCTCATCTTCTTCTTTCTGATCGCGCCGATCGTGATCATCATCCCGCTGAGCTTCAACGCGCAGGACTTCTTCACCTTCACGCCCGAGATGCTCCGGCTCGACCCGGCGGGGTTTTCGCTCAAGCATTACCACGACTTCTTCACCAATCCCGACTGGCAGTTGCCGCTGTGGAATTCGCTGGCGCTTGCACCGGTGGCGACGCTGATCGCGGTTGCGCTGGGCACGCTCGCCGCGATCGGGCTGTCGCAGTCGCATGTTCCCTTCAAGGGGGCGATCATGGCGATCCTGATCTCTCCGATGATCGTGCCGCTCATCATCTCGGCGGCGGGGATGTACTTCTTCTATTCCCGCGTGGGCCTGCAGGGCACCTACTGGGGCGTTGTGCTGGCCCATGCCGCGCTGGGGATACCGTTCGTCATCATCACCGTCACGGCCACGCTTGTCGGCTTTGACCGTTCGCTCACCCGCGCGGCGGCGAGCCTTGGGGCAGGGCCGGTGCGGACCTTCTTCAAGGTGCAGATGCCGCTCATCATGCCGGGGGTGGTTGCGGGCGCGCTCTTTGCCTTCATCACCTCGTTCGACGAGGTCGTGGTCGTCCTCTTCCTTGGCGCGCCCGGGGACAAGACGCTGCCCTGGCAGATGTTTACGGGGCTGCGCGAACAGATCAGCCCGACGATCCTTGCCGCCGCGACCGTGCTGGTGGCGATCTCGATCCTGCTTCTGATCACGCTCGAACTGCTGCGCCGCCGGTCCGAACGCCTGCGGGGTCTTTCGCCCTCCTGAACCGCAGGTGCGGCCGGGCGTTATCCGCGACCCAGACCGGCGATCACCCGCGCCTGCGCGGCAGCAAGAACGCGGGCCGCGCCCACCGCCGCCTCGGGCGTGACCGCGCGGAAGAGCACTGCGTCGCGCGGGCGCAGTTGCGCGAAACCGTCGAGGTCGGCTCCGATCACGCAGGCGATCTTGGGATAGCCTCCCGTCGTCTGGTGATCGGCCATCAGGACCGTCGCGACCCCGTCGCCCGCGACCTGCACCGCGCCGCGGACCACCGGCTCGGAGGGGATGCCGAGCGCCCCTTCGGACCTGAGCGACGGCCCGCGCAGCCGCACCCCCATGCGGTCGCCGGCGTCTGTCACCCGGAAGACCTCTGACAGGAAGGCCGCCTGTGCCGCGGGCGGAAAGAAGCGATCCTGCGGGCCCATCACCACGCGCAGCATATGGCGCGGCCGCGCCCAGGCGGGGCAGGGAAGAGTCCCATCCCGCACCGGAGCGGTGCCGCCTGCGACCCTGATCTCGTCTCCCGTGCGCAGCAGGCCGCCACCCAAGCCCGATGGCGCATGGGTCGCAAGCGAGCCGAACCAGCGCGCGCCTTCGACCACTCCGGCTAGGACAAGGTAGCACCAGCTGCCCCAGAACCCCGGCCGGACCGTCATCCGCTCGCCGGCCCTGATGATGCCAGCGTGCCAAGAGCCGGCCTGCGTTCCAGCCCGCTCGACGATGAAACCGCCGCCCGCGACGGCATATCCTGCGGACCCCGCGACGCAGTCGAGCACGAGTCCCCCGCGCGAGATCTCGATCCCTGTCGTCCCGCCTGCCGCCGCAATGGCCATCGCAAAGGCACCCCGGTCCATCGGGCCTGAGCGGGGAACGCCAAAGCGCATCGCGCCCGCGCGCCCGATATCCTGCAGGCTGACCTGCGGCCCGGTCGCGACCACGCGCAGGACCGCGTTCACGGGCCGCTCCGCCGAAAGCGCACGCGGTCGCCCACAGCGAAGAGCATCCCTTCAGGCCGAAGGATCGTGACCGGGGACCGTCCGATCACCCACCAGCCTGTCGGCATGGTCAGCGTGGTGACGATGCATTGCCCGCCCGCCACGATCACTGATCCTGCCGGCACGCCACGTACCGGCGCTTCCTTGCGCGGCAGTCGGATCGGCTCGGGCACGCCGCCGAGATAGGCATAGCCCGGGGCGAAACCGTAGAGATAGACCGAATAGTCACCCGAAAGATGGGTCGCGATCACCGCCTCGGGGTCGAGCCCGGTCCGGCGTGCGACCTCGGCCAGGTCCGGCCCGTCATAGACGACATCGACCAGATGGGTGGTTCCTGCGGCGCGCTCGGCCTGTACGCGTCCGAGCCGGGTCTGCAATCCGGCCGTGATCTCTGCATGATCGGTCAGCAGCGGATCGAAGAGGACGAGAAGGTTCACATAAGCCGGCACCGTCTCGGTCTGGCCGGGCAGGGGGTCGGCGGCGAGCACCCGGTCGAGCCCGAGGACCGCCGCATGCACGCCGTCGGACAGCGCTTCGGCATATTCGACGAGCAGGCCGCAATCCGACACCGGGCGAAGGCGCGGCACCTCAATCAAGGAAGGGCCCCAGCGTTACACCTTCGGCCGTGAGCCGAGCGCGCAAGTCGCGTGCTATGGCGACGGCGCCCGCCGTGTCAGAATGCACGCAGACCGAGGCTGCGGCGAGCCGTACCACCCCGCCGTCGAGACAGGGCATCTCGCCAGAACGCAGGAAGGCGAGCATCCGCGCGACCGCGGCCCTGGCATCGTGGATCACCGCGCCCGGGCGGGACCGTGGCACGAGCCG
>JBEIDZ010000281.1:0-4430 GCA_040383215.1 Paracoccaceae bacterium
CGACCCGCTTCGACGAACTGAAGCTCGAACACGAAATCGGACCGCTCAAGATCAAGATCTCGGGCTGCATCAATGCCTGCGGCCATCACCATGTCGGCCATATCGGCATTCTCGGGCTCGACCGGGCGGGGGTCGAGAATTACCAGATCACCCTCGGCGGCGATCATACCGAAACCGCCGCCATCGGCGAAAAGACCGGCCCGGGCTTTTCGGCCGAAGAGATCGTGCCCGCCATCGAACGTCTCGTCAGGGGGTATCTCGGCCTGCGGCAATCGCCGGCCGAGACCTTCCTCGACACCTATCGTCGCCTCGGCCCCGAACCCTTCCGGGCCGTGCTCTACGAGGAGGACAAGGCCGATGCCGCATGATGCCTCCGCCACCGCGATGCCCATCGCCCTCCGTGTTGCCGAACTGAACCAGCGTTACCGCCACCACGGTGCCACCGCCGTCATGGAACGCGCGCTGAGCGATCCTCAGGTCGGCCGCATCGCGCTCGTCTCCTCCTTCGGGGCCGAATCGGTCGTGCTCCTGCATCTCGTGTCGATCATGGACCGCAACCTGCCCGTCCTCTTCATCGACACCGAAATGCTCTTTGCCGAAACGCTCGCCTATCAGCTTGAACTCTCCGAACGCCTCCGGCTGACCAACGTCCAGACGATCCGGGCGAGACGCGAGGACATCTTCCTGCGCGACAACGAATCCGTCCTGCATCTGCACGACCCCGATGCCTGCTGCACCCTGCGCAAGGTCGAACCGCTCCAGCGCGCACTTGCCGGCTTTGACGCCTGGATCACCGGCCGCAAACGCTACCAGGGTGCCACCCGCGCCGATCTCGACTTCTTCGAGGCCGAGGGTGACGTCCGCCTCAAGATCAACCCGCTCGTGCACTGGTCGACGGCCGACATGCAGGAATACATCGCCGAAAACCGCCTGCCCCGGCATCCGCTCGTGGCCAAAGGATATCCCTCGATCGGCTGCGCCCCCTGCACGACCCGCGTGAACGACGGCGAAGACCCGCGTGCGGGGCGCTGGCGCGATCTCCCCAAGGAGGAATGCGGCATCCATTTCATCGACGGCAAGGTCGTCCGCGTCAAACCCGTCGCCGCCTGAGAGGATCACATGACCACATCCATCATCGTCCGCGACGACGGCTTTCACGCCGAGGACTGGCAGGGTCCCATCGTCCCGCTTGCCGACCTGCCCTCGAACGACGACGACCGTCTCGGCCTCGACCTCCCCTCCACCGCCGATGTGCGCGCACTCGCCGGCCGCCTTGCCGCCATCCCGCTGATCCGGATCGACTTTCCCGCCTTCAACGATGGCCGCGGCTTCACCATCGCGCGGCTCCTGCGCGCCATGGGCTATGCCGGCCGCCTGCGCGCCCGCGGTCACATCCTGGCCGACCAGTATGCCATGGCGCGCCGGGCAGGCTTTGACGAGGTCGAGATTTCCGCCGACCTCGCCGCACGCCAGCCCCAAGCCGACTGGCTGGCCCGCGCCGACTGGCGCGCACACGACTATCGCAGCCGCCTGCGCGCCTGAAACCGGCTTTCCCTGTCCCCCGCCAGCACCTAGAAAGGGCAGCGTGCCCGCCACGCCCGAACACCCATGACCGAGCATGCCACAGTGCCCCCAGCCCCCGCCGCCAAGCTGACCCTGCCGGACGCCCAGACGGTCACGGCCGTCCGCCACTACACGGACCGCCTCTTCTCGTTCCGCGTGACGCGCCCCCGGACCCTGCGCTTCCGCTCGGGCGAATTCGTCATGATCGGCCTGCCCGGCGACGATGGCCGCCCGATCCTGCGCGCCTATTCCATCGCGTCCCCGTCCTGGGACGAGGAGCTTGAATTCTACTCGATCAAGGTCGCGAACGGCCCCCTGACCTCGCGCCTCCAGCACATCCGCCCCGGCGACGAAATCATCCTGCGGCCCAAGCCCGTGGGCACCCTCGTCATCGACGCCCTCCTTCCCGGCAAAAGGCTCTGGTTCCTGGCCACCGGCACCGGCATCGCCCCCTTCGCCTCGCTCATGCGCGACCCCGAGGTCTACGAGAAATTCGACCAGGTCATCATGATGCATACCTGCCGCGAGGTGGCCGAACTCGCCTATGGCCGCGACCTGATCGCGGCGCTCGCGACGGACGACCTCGTGGGCGACCTCGCCGCCGGCAAGCTGCTCTACTATCCGACGACGACCCGCGAACCCTCGCCCCGCATGGGCCGCGTGACCGACAACCTCTCCTCCGGCAAGGTCTTTGCCGACCTCGCCCTGCCGCCGATGGACCCCGCGACCGATCGCGCGATGATCTGCGGCAGCCTCGCCTTCAACATCGAGGTCAAGGCCATCCTCGAAGCCTGGGGCCTCAGCGAAGGCGCCAATTCCGACCCGCGGGAATTCGTCGTCGAAAAGGCCTTCGTCGGGGACGGCGTCTGACACCGCCCCCCCCCCGCCCCGGGCCTGCGCCGCCGCACCCTCGGGGGCCGCGCCTATCCGCTTGCACCCCCCCGCGCCTTCTGTATAAGGCCCCATCCTTTCGCGAAAACGTATGAACGGCGCAGTCTCTCGTGGGTGGGGCGCGAAAGGTCACTCCCCCTCCCTTTGAAATGCGCGGAAACAGGATCGGAGCACGCATGCCGCTTTACGAGCATGTCTTTATCGCGCGTCAGGACTTGTCCAACGCGCAGGCCGAAGGGCTTATCGAACATTTTTCCACCGTCCTCGCCGACAACGGCGGCAAGGTGCTCGAGAACGAGTACTGGGGCGTCAAGACGATGGCCTACAAGATCAACAAGAACCGCAAGGGGCATTACGCCTTCCTGCGCTCGGACGCACCCGCACCCGCCGTGCAGGAGATGGAACGCCTGATGCGCCTGCATGACGACGTCATGCGCGTGCTGACCGTCAAGGTCGACAAGCACGAGGAAGGACCGAGCGTCCAGTTGCAGAAGCGCGACGAACGCGACCGCGGCGAACGCGGCGGCGACCGTCCCGACCGCGGCCCGCGCGAAGACCGTGGCCCCCGCGAAGACCGTGGCCCCCGCGAGGATCGCCCGCGCGACGACCGCGGCCCCCGCGAACGCCGCTTCTGACCAGCAAGGGATCCGAGACATGGCTACCAAACCGTTTTTCCGCCGCCGCAAGTCCGACCCCTTCGAAGGCACCGGCGCCTCGGCGATCGACTACAAGGACACCCGTCTCCTGCAGCGCTACATCTCCGAGCGTGGCAAGATCGTCCCCTCCCGCATCACCGCGGTGGGCGCCAAGAACCAGCGCAAGCTCGCCCAGGCGATCAAGCGCGCCCGGTTCCTCGCGCTCCTGCCCTATGCCGTGAAGTAAGGAGCGACCGGACATGCAAGTCATCCTGCTCGAACGCGTGGCCAAGCTTGGCCAGATGGGCGAAGTCGTGAAGGTCAAGGACGGCTACGCGCGCAACTTCCTGCTGCCCCAGGGCAAGGCCCTGCGCGCCAATGCCTCCAACATCGCACGCTTCGAATCCGAAAAGGCCCAGCTCGAAGCGCGCAACCTCGAAAGCCGCAAGGACGCGTCCTCGCTGGCCGAAAAGCTCGAAGGCCAGGTCTTCGTCGTCATCCGCTCCGCCTCCGACGGCGGCGCGCTCTATGGCTCGGTCACCAACCGCGACATCGCCGAAGCGGCGACCGCGGGCGGCTTCAGCCTCGACAAGCGTCAGGTCATCCTGAACGCTCCGATCAAGGAACTCGGCATCCATGCGGTGGTCGTTCGCCTTCACCCCGAAGTCGAATGCGGCATCAGCGTGAACGTCGCCCGTTCGCCGGAAGAGGCCGAACTCCAGGCATCCGGCAAGTCGATCCAGCAAGTCGCCGCCGAGGCCGAGGCCGCAGCCGAATTCGAGATTGCCGAACTCTTCGACGAAATCGGCGGCGCCGCCACCGAGGAGTGATCGCCGGACCCGTGCCAGAGCATCCCGGCGACGTTTCACGGACACAGACTGATCGGGCCGTCCTTTCAGGGCGGCCCGTTCCGTTTCACCCCGACGCGGGCCCGCTCAGCCCCCCGGACAGCGGCCTTCCGCAAAGGCTCTCCCGCCCGGGCACGAAAAAGGGGCGGTCGCCCTGAACCGCCCCTCACTCCGATCTTTGGTCCGCGCCGGCCAGACCTTGCCGGCCTATTCCTCGTCCAGCGCCTCGACCGCCTTCTGCAACTCGTCCTTGGTGGCGTCCGTCACCTCAACCCGGGCAAGCGAGAAGATGTGGTCGATCACCTTGTCCTCGAAGATCGGCGCCTGAATCTGCTGCCGCGCGCCCGCGTTCTTCTGCACGAATTCAAAGAACTGCCGCTCCTGCCCGCGATACTGCCGCGCCTGCGCGATGATTGCCTGGGTCAGTTCCGCCTCGGTCACCTTGACCTCCGCCTTCTGCCCGATATCGGCCAGCAGAAGCCCGAGCTTCACC
>JBEIDZ010000282.1:0-4411 GCA_040383215.1 Paracoccaceae bacterium
CAGGGCCAGCAAACGCGGCGCGGCACGTGCAACCTTGTCCTGGCCCAGCCAGGACAGGATCACTGTGATCAGGTAGTCCACGCCCATCGGAGCTGGGCCAAACAGGAACGGCCCTTCGCCGACCACGGCGTTCAACTGTTCCAGATGGCGAAGCACGTAGGCCTCAGCCGCCTCCCGGACGCCCGGCACCCCGGCAGGATCGGTCGTATAGCGCTCGGTGTAGAAAAACCGCAGGACGCCTTCGTAGACGTTGGCGTGAACGAAAGCGAGCCAACGGTCGTGCTGCGCCCGTGCCGCTGTCCCCGGCGGGGGGGCGAGGCCGCAACCCGGGTGGGCATCCGCAAGATGGTTCAGGATCGCAGGCAGTTCCGTGACCGCCGAGCCATCGGGCAGGCAGAGAACCGGCACCTGACCGCGCGGTTTGATCTTCAGAAAGGCCTCACTCGACAAATCCCCGGCCTCGGGATCAAGCTCTACGAGCTCATGGGCGATGCCGCCGGCCACAAGGGCCAGTTCGACCACAGCCGACCCTGACTGGGGATATCCGTAAAGACGATAGGCCGTCATTCTGTCCTCGCTGTTGCGCCATTGGGCACGTGAAATACGATTCCTCGGAAGCTCTCATGATCCGCCTTGCCGGGCGCATCGTTCGGCCGAAGCGAGGCACCCCGACAACAGTGAAATGCCGTGACGGGTCAAGACGGTTTGAACCCCCTCAGATATCCGGGAATGAGCTCTCCATCCTCCAGCACGCTGACCATTGCGGTCCAGTCTGCGATGAAATGCTGGTAGGTGTCATCCCCGATAAGGGCCCTGGCGGCCTGGCCTAGATCACCCCTGAGGAGGTCAAGCTCGCGACGGGCCTCGGCTGCGTACCAGCCGCCGTCATCGACCACTTCGACATCCACAAAGCCCGCATCCAGCAAAAGCTGCCGATGGGTCGCGAGGGATCTGAGGTTGTAGGTAAGACCTTCAAGCCGGAACCACTCCAGCATCCTGGCGCTGTAGGGACGTTCGGTTCCCGTCCAATCGTAGGTTGTCAGCACGCCGCCCGGTTTCAGGACGCGGAGGCATTCGGCGAACATTGCCGACTTGTCGCTGATCTGCGTGAAGGCGCCAGAGCTGTAGACGATGTCGAAGATGCCGTCCGGGAAATCCAGTTGTCCGGCGCGGACGTGCCGAAACGTGACCCGTTCGGTCAAACCGGCTTCCTCGACATAGGCCTTGGCTGTCTGCACAAGGGGCGCTTCGATGTCGATCCCGACGACTTTCGCCCCGAAATCCCGGGCGAGCACAATGTCCCCGCCACCGATACCGGACCCGATGTCCAGAAGGTAACGGTCTTCCGTCGCGATACCTTCGGTCATCCGGCGGATGTTCTGCTGTCCCCCCGGGGCCAGAAAGCCCTTGCCCCAGATCAGTTCCAGAAAGGCAACCATCTCGGCGCCATATTCGTCGATATGATCGCTATCTTGTGTCAATGTCCTGCCTCCTGCGGTGGTGACTGAAGATGCCGGTCATCCGGGGCCTCTGACCACTGCCGCCATCACGGTGCCAGCGACAGAAGCATCTGCTCGTTCATCTCGACCCCGAGGCCCGGCTTTTGGGGCAGGCTGGCATGGCCCGCTGCCATGACATAGTCGCAGGTCGCAAACGTCGCCCCAAGTTCAAGATAGTCGTAGTAAAGTTCAGCATAGGTCGCGTTGGGCATTACGGCGCAAACATGCAGCATCGCCATAAAGGCGACGGTCGTGCTGTTCCAGCTGTGCGGCGAGATATGGGCCCCGTGCGCTTCGGCCAGGGCACCAATCTCCAGCATCCGCAGAATTCCACCGGCACCGGCGATGTCCGGGTTCAGCACGTCGGCTGCGCGGGCCACCAGGACATCCCGATAATGCCGCAGGCCCGCCTGCCGCTCTCCGGTCGTGATGCGGCACGCTGTGGCCGCGCGGATTTCGGCCATCGCTGCCAGATTGTCCCCTGCCACGGGCTCTTCGATCCAATAGGGATTGTAGGCCTCGAAAAGCTTTGCCGCGCGCAGTGCGTGGCGCGGATCGTCCTGAATGGCAAAATCGATCAGGATATCGAGATCGGGCCCGACGGCCTCACGGGTCAGGCGCACGCAGGCCTCTGCCTCTGCAAGCGTGGCCCGGCGAAGCGGGTAGATCTTCACCGCACGATAGCCCTGTGATTTCATCATTCCACAGCGATCGGCGACGGCCTGGGGCGACTGCACCCGCTCGTCCCAGGCATTCGCGTAAAGTGGCACCTGATTGATGAGTGCGCCGCCAAGCAGGGCGTGCAGCGGCAGCCCGGCGGATTTGCCAAGCAGATCCCACAGGGCGATCTCGATCGCGCTTACGGCGCTGGCATAGTCGATGCCAGGGTGGTCACTGTCCATCGACCTTGAAACGCGATGCAGAAAGCCTCGTGGCGTCGCAGTCTCCATCTGCCGGACGGCTGCGCCAAGCGCGAGAATGATCTCGCGAATTGCCAGCTGCCGGTGCTCCAGGGCATAGGCCTCGCCCCAGCCCACCAGCCCGCATTCCGTCTCTAGTTTCACGAAAATCATGGTCTGTCCACGAGACCAGTTGTCCGCGCTTGGTCTTGGGGCAACGAGGAACGGAGTGACTTTCGAAATCTTCATGTCTGGCTCCGCAGGGGAAAAGCCTGATCCGCAAATGCAGCACGCAGCGCGATCACATTATCCGGGCTTCCCGACAGTTCAACAGGCAACTGGATGGCAGGGTCCGCCAAGGCGTTCACAACGCATCTATGCGCCCTTTTCAAGGAATGCTATTCCTTCGTTAACCCCGTACCACACCAAAAAAGGCACCGCGCCATGGACCGCCCCCTCGCGCCTCATCGCATCAATCCGCACGATCCCGACGGCACGGGTCTTGAACCATGGGACGTGATTGACCCGGCTGACCTCGTTTCCGGCACCCCCGTTCAGCGCGGCTATCTCTGCGACGAGATTGGCGGGTACATCGCCGGAGTCTGGGACTGTACCGCCCAGACTGCGCCCATGTCGGCTTATGACGTCGATGAGTTCATGTATCTCTTTGACGGCAGCGTGATCATGGTCATGCCGGATGGTGCCGAGGTGGAAGTCAAGGCACATGAAGCCTTCGTCATCCCCAAAGGCTTGAAGTGCCAGTGGAAACAGCCCGGCTATGTGCGAAAGATCTTCATGATCCTCGACGGGCCGGATGTCGTGCCCGCCCATAACCCCGCGCTGACCCGGGTCACCGTGCCGGACCTGTCGGGCCGATCCTGCCCCGATGGCGCCATCAGTCTGTCGCGCACTGACTTCACCAATGCCGCCGGCAATCTCTGCGTCAGCGTGCAAGAGCATGGGGCGGTTGTCACAGCTGCCACCCCTGCCTGCGCCAATCAGGTGATCGTCGTGTTGCACGGCGATCTGACCCTGACCTATCAGGGAACCGCCCAGCACTTTGCCCCGGGCGAGGCGGTCTATCTGCCGCAGGGCTGCATCACCGGCTGGCAAACGGTCGCAGGAACTCGGCTTCTGGTCTCCAGCTACGTCACCTAATCCCGCCCGCCCCCACCGCACGCGCGCGTTGCAATTCCCGGTTGGGAAATGGCAGCCCCAACGTCGCTACCCGACAGGGCTGTTTTTCGCCCACCGTCCATGACCGGACGGTCAACCCCCCCGTTCTGCCAAAGCCACCATCTCACGCCGAAACGGAAGGGCGTCGGTCTTTGCCTCTCCCAACTCACGCGCAGAGCGGTGGCCCGCATAGACCGCCGCCGCAATGGTTGATGGCGCCAGACAGTCGCCGATCCGGGTGACCGACGGCAGATCCGCCGCCACCAGATCGTGAAAGAGACCATCCTCCGGCATCCGCATCGTCACCGGCACCAGCACGCCGCAGGGCAGGGAGCGCTTCACCCCGGTAAAACCGCATTCCAGCACCACCTCGCCCGCCTTCGCGTTGGCAATGTTTGTGCTGGCCACAATCCCCACACCCATCTGCATCAACTTGGCCTGAATGGCATGCTGCTCCATCGTATTCTCCGTCCAGGCGCTGACCAGTGCCGCCGGCGTCACCAGTGTCACCTCCCCCCCCGCCGCGCGCCGCTTTTCGGCCAGCGCGCCGCCCAGATAGAAATGGTCATCGTCAAAGATCACCACGGGACCCTCCGGCACCTCGCCCGCCATAACCACTTCGGGCGCCATAACCGCCACATCGCCCAGATCAATCCCAGTCGGATTTTCTCGCCCCGTCCCGTCCAGCCGCCACGTGGCACCGGTGGCCAGCACCACATGATCCGCCCCGAATTCGACGACCTGTGCGGCGTCCATGTCAGAGCCGGGATAGACCTCTACATTCGCCATCTGGCTGACCTGATAGCTGCGGTAATCCACCACCCGCCCCCCTTCGCC
>JBEIDZ010000283.1:0-4404 GCA_040383215.1 Paracoccaceae bacterium
CCTGGCCGAGGTGGCGGCGCGGGTGCGCCCGGCGCTCGCCGCCTGCGGGCCGGCCGTGGGGGCGGCGTTGCTCACTGCGCTGGACGGGCGGGCGGTGGCGCCGGGGCCTTCGGGGGCGCCCACGCGGGGGCGGCTGGATGTGCTGCCGACGGGGCGGAATTTCTTTTCGGTCGATACCCGCGCGGTGCCGACGCAGGCGGCCTGGGCGCTGGGCTGGCGGTCGGCAAACCTGCTGGTCGAGAAACACCTGCAGGACCATGGCGACTGGCCGCGCGCGATGCTGGTCACCGCCTGGGGCACGGCGAACATGCGCACCGGCGGGGACGATATCGCGCAATGCCTCGCGCTGATGGGGGTGAAGCCCGTCTGGGATGCGATGAGCCGGCGCGTGACGGGGTTCGAGGTCATGCCCGCGGGCGTGCTGGGCCGGCCGCGGGTGGATGTGACGCTGCGCATCTCGGGCTTTTTCCGCGACGCCTTTCCGGGGCTTGTCGCGCTGGTCGATGCGGCGGCGCGGGCGGTGCAGGCGCTGGACGAACCCGCGGCGCAGAACCCGGCCGCCGCGCGTGTGCGGGCGGGCGGGGCTGTGGCGCGGGTCTATGGCGCGCGGCCCGGCGCCTATGGCGCGGGGTTGCAGGCGCTGATCGACGAACGGCTCTGGACGACGCGGGCCGATCTGGGCCGGGCCTGGCTTGACTGGGGCGGCTATGCCTATGCCGGCGCAGCCGAGGGGACGCCCGACCGCGAAGGTCTGGTGGCGCGGATGGCCGAGGTCGAGGCGATCGTGCAGAACCAGGACAACCGCGAACACGACCTTCTGGACAGCGACGACTATTACCAGTTCGAGGGCGGCGCGGCGGCAGCTGTCGCGCTGGTGCAGGGGCGCGACCGGCCGGTCTATCACAATGACCATTCCCGGCCCGAGCGCCCGGTGATCCGCACGCTCGAGGAGGAGATCGCGCGGGTGGTGCGCGCCCGCGTGGTCAACCCGAAATGGATCGAGGGCGTGCGGCGGCACGGCTACAAGGGCGCCTTCGAGATTGCCGCGACGGTCGATTACCTTTTTGCCTTCGCGGCGACGACGGGGGCGGTGCGGCACCATCATTTCGACCTGGTCGAGGAGGTGGTGCTGGCCGACGAGGCGACGCGCGGCTTCATCGCCGCGGTCAACCCGCCGGCGCTGGGCGAGATCGCCGACCGCCTGCAGGAGGCGATCGACCGCGGGCTCTGGGTGCCGCGCTCGAACTCGGCCCGGGCACGGATCGAGAGCCTGCGCAGCAGCCGGCCCGGGGGCCCTGCCGGCGCCGTGGCAGGGAAGGCTGAGCCTGACAGGGAGAAGGATGGAAGCCTCCCCCTTTCCTCGCCCGGCGGCGCTCGCTAACATCGCGCGCATGAGCATGCAGGGTGATCTTCTTCACGTCGTCACGACCGACGACATCTCTCCCCGCCGGGCCCTGATCGGGCGGGCGATGATCTGGGGCTCGGCCGGGCTTCTGGTGCTGGTCGCGGCGTTGCAGACGCTGCAACTGGCGGGCTGGGCGGATTTCGGCTTCGCCAACTGGCGGCCGACGCTCTATGCCTATATCACCTGGGCCATCGCGCTCTGCTGGGGGCAGGTGATCCTGCGCGGCGAACAGGGCAAGCGGGCGCTCTTCGTGCTGCCGGCGGTGCTGTTTGTCGTGAGCCTTGTGGTGTTTCCGCTGATCTTCGGGCTGGTCATCGCCTTTTCGGACTGGAACCTGTCGAACCCCGACGGGCGGCGGTTCAACGGGCTCGACAATATCCGGCAGATGTGGGGCGATCCGTTCTACTGGAACGCGCTTCTCAACATGGTGTGGTATTCGCTGGCCATCATCGTCGAATATGCCATCGCCTTCGGCCTTGCGCTTCTGCTGGCCAGCCAGATCAGGGCGCGCAAGTTCTTTCGCGTGGCCTTTCTTCTGCCGCTGATGCTGTCGCCCGTCGCGGTGTCGTGGATGGTAGGCAAGTCGATGCTCGAGCCGCGCTTCGGCCCGCTGGCGCGGCTTGCGCGCGGGCTGGGATGGGACAATCCCTCCTTCTTCGGCTCGCCCGAGATGGCGCGGCTGACGATCATGGTGATGGATGCCTGGACCTTCATCCCCTTCATGATGATCATGCTGCTGGCCGGGTTGCAGGCGATCCCCCGCGACGTGCAGGAGGCCGCGCGCGTCGACGGGGCAAGCGGCTGGCGCGGCTTCTGGGAAGTGACATTTCCGCTGATGCTGCCGGTGTCGGTCACGGCGATCCTGATCCGGCTGATCTTCAAGCTCAAGCTTGCCGACATCATCATCAACGTCACCGCCGGCGGCCCGGGCGGGGCGACCGACAGCGTGACAAGCTTCATCTTCCGCGAATACCGCGACCGGTCGAACGTGGGGTATGGCACGCTTCTGGCCATGGTCTATCTGGTGCTGATCGTGATCGTCATGACGGTGTTCATGAAGGCGTCCGAACGCTGGATGCGGCCGCAGACATGAGCAGGCGGGACAAGAGCAGGCGGGCATGACAGAGACAGCGATCTTTCGCGACCATCCCGCCGATGCCGGCCACCGGGCGAAGTGGTGGACGGGGCGCATCTTCATCTATACCGCGCTCATCCTCTGGGCGGTGATCTGCCTCTTTCCGATCTACTGGACCATCACGACGAGCTTCAAGGAAGCGCCGAACGTGATGCAGGGCAACATGATCCCCGGGGTCGATTACCAGCCCAGTTGGAAGGGGTGGCGCTCGCTCGGCCTGTCGCCCGACACGATCGGGACGGAATCGACGCCGCGGGCCGAATTCACGAAACGCTTCCTCAATTCGGCGATCACGGCGCTGACCTCCTCGGCGCTGGCCGTGGCGCTGGGCAGCCTCGCGGCCTATGGGCTGTCGCGCTTTTCCTATCGTTTCGGCTACATGCGCAACGGTGACATCAGCTTTTTCTTCCTGTCGCAGCTGATCCTGCCGCCGGTGGTGCTCGCGCTGCCCTTCCTCGTGCTCTACAAGGAACTGGCACTGCTGGACACGCGGATCGGGCTCATCCTGCTTTACACGCTGACCGTGCTGCCCATCGTGATCTGGATCATGCGCGACCAGTTCGCCTCGATCCCGACCGAGCTTGAGGAAGCTGCGATGGTGGACGGCCTATCGGTCTGGGGGGCGTTCCTGACGATCATCCTGCCGATCGCCCTGCCGGGGATGGTGGCGGCCTTCATCCTGAGCCTCGTGCTGACCTGGAACGAGTATTTCTTCGCCGCACTCCTGACCTCGACGCATGCCAATACGCTGCCGGTGATGGTCGCCTCGCAGACCGGCAGCCAGGGGATCAACTGGTGGTCGATGGCGGCATTGTCCTCGGCGGCGATCCTGCCGCTCGTCTTCGTGGGCATCCTGCTCGAGAAATACATCATCAAGGGGATGGCCGCCGGTGCGGTGAAATAGGGCCGGGTGCCCGGCCCGTCTGCCGGACGCAAGGTCGCGTAGGGTGGGTGAAACCCACCACAACTCGAAGCTTGCGGGGCAGGGATGCTCAAGGGACTAGACCAGCGCCTGTCGGCCGAGATCGTGCATGTGCTGATGCTGATGGGCCATGGCGACGACATCGTGATCTGCGACGTCAACCACCCGGCGGCCAGCATCGCGAAGGACACCACGCATGGCTGCCTGATCGACATGGGCGGGTGCGACATTCCGACGGCGGCGCGCGCGATCCTGAGCCTGATGCCGCTCGACGATTTCGTGCCGGCGCCGGTCACGCGGATGGAGGTGGTGGGCGACCCCGCCGCCCGGATGCCGGTCTTTGACCGGATGCAGGCGGTGATCGACGCAGCCGAAGGGCGGCCCGTCGCGATGGCGGCGGTGGAGCGCTTTGCCTTTTACGCCGCCGCGCGCCGGGCCTTTGCCATCGTCCGCACCGCCGACAGCGGCCCCTATGGCTGCTTCATCCTGAAGAAGGGCGTGATCAGCCTGCCGCCGCTCTGAGCCCGAGCACGCGGCGAAGATGGGCGAGCATGATCGCCACCCCGGCCTCGCCGGTCGCGGCGGTCGCGCGCGGGGCGGTGGCGGTGTACCAGGTGTCGTTCACCTCACAGGCCGCCATGTCGACCGTCGATGGCGCAAGGGCCAGCATCAGGCTCGTCTCGCCCTCGCCGGCATGGTCGAAGATGTAGCCGTGCCCCTGCGGCAGGAGCGGGTGGATGCTGATCCAGTTGAAGGGATTGTCACCCGCCGCATGGCCTTCGTAGTAATCCGCCATCTCTCCCTTGCCCCACCAGCCCGGGCCGCGCGTCGCCTCGAGATGGGCAAAGACGGCCTCGCGCGCGGCAAGGCGGAAGGCGAGGTCGGTGGGCATGCCCTGGGCGAAGTTTTCGGTCTGGTGGTGGATCACGCCGTGGCTGTTGC
>JBEIDZ010000284.1:0-4380 GCA_040383215.1 Paracoccaceae bacterium
ACCAGCGCATCGATACCGACGCAATACCGACGTGATACCGACGTGATACCGAACCCCCGGTTCCCGCAACATCAGCCCGTTAACCCCTGTTGCGCCCCCCCGCCCCCCACCATCGCCGAACAGGTCATCACCACCCCCCATCCCGCCGTCCGGCTGGTCAACGGCACACCCTCCTCCCTCTTCCCCGACCAGCTCGGCTCGGTCCGGATGGTGCATGGGCCGCGCGCCCTGGCCATCACCTTCCAGCTGGCCGCGGTCGCGGTCACCGGCCCGATGGTGCGCGCCATCCGCGCCGCCATCCGCCGCCTTCGAACGCCACCGTCATGCGCATGACCGCGCTTCAGCCCCGAACCGAACGACATCGGCCCGACAGATCCGTCCACCGCGCTGAAAAAAGGGGCCATCAGGCCACGATGACGCCGGTCAGCGGCTCGATCCGCCGGACGCCAGGCGTTTGCGCGACCGCAGACACCACTCGGGGCGAGAAACACTTGTCAAACGGCCGAAATCAGGCGATGTTTCGGTCACACAGCAGGCCACTTGGGGAATGTCGGCTGAATGCTATCGCCAGGGTCTGCGTTCGGCACGAGCCTAGGAGATCCGGGTACCCCCCGCAGAGGTTTTTTGCTGTGGACAGTGCCTCCCGGGAGCCCCGTTCCGGACCCTGTACCCGGTCTCGGCGGGCATGGCGGGCCTTCTGTCAGGGTCCGCTGCCCGTGCTATCGTGACCGGATTTTTGCGGCAGAAACATACTGGCCCACCTCTGGGCTTGCCTCGATTGTCGTCGCTATGCTGCACGCAGCATACCCCGAGGGTCGCCGGAATCGGCCTGTCACATCAGCCTGAATGCATTGTTCAAGGCCAACTCCTTTGCGGCGACCAGGTGTTTCGCACGGCGTCCTCCGAAAACCGAAAGGAACTCACAGGTGGCCCGCCCCGTTCATCACCCGCCCCGAACCGAGAGCTTCTGGCTGACCCCCTGCCTCGATCCGGCAGGTGAGGCGGAGGCGTTTTTCCACCAGATGAGCCGCGAAGGGGCGGTACCGGACGTGACAACGCGGCTCGATGGGGTCCGCTTGGAAATCGCCAGGACCGGGACCTGGTCCCCGACGACCGAGGAGGTGACATTCGGGGCACGAGTCGCGTGGCGCAACAGCGTGCGCTGCGTTGGCCGGATGTTCTGGCCCTCTCTCCAGGTCTTCGACGCGCGGGACCTGTCTACCCCTGGGGAGATCTTTGAGGCGATCCGGTCTCATATCCGCTGGTCGACAAACGGCGGGGACCTCCGCCCCGCCCTGACCCTGTTTCGGCCAGGGGAGCCCCGGATCCGGATCCTGAACGCGCAGCTCATACTTTACGCCGGCTACGTCCGGGCGGACGGGACCATCATCGGGGACCCAAAAAACGTTCCACTCACCCTTCTCGCGACACGGCTCGGATGGCGCGGCGCGGGGACCGCGTTCGACCCGCTCCCGCTGATCATCCGGATCGGGGACGCGGCGCCGACCCTGCATGAGCTCCCCCGCTCGGAGATCCTCGAAGTCCCGATCGGGCACCCGGACACCAACCGCCTGGACCGGTTGGGGCTGAAGTGGTTCGCGCTCCCGGCCGTCTCCGGGATGGCGCTCGATATGGGCGGGGTGCAGTTCAGCGCCGCGCCAACCACCGGGGTCTATCAGGGGACTGAGATCGGCTCTGTCAATCTCGGGGATCCGCGCAGGTATGACCAGCTCCCGGCGGTCGCGAACGCACTCGGCCTCGACGTGAGCCGTCGGAACCCGCTCTGGCGGGACCAGGCGATGGTCGAGCTGAATCGGGCGGTCCTGCACGCCTTCGCCGAGGCGGGGGTCCGGATCATGGATCATCACGCCCTCTCCGCGAGCTTTGACAAGTTCCGGAAGCGGGAACGGGCGGCGGGTCGGGTGACGCACGGGCATTGGCCCTGGCTGGTCCCGCCCCTCTCCTCGAACCTGGCCACACACTGGCACGATTCGACCCTGAAAAAGGTCATTCTGAAGCCCGGTTACTTCTATCAACCCGTACCGGAGCTGAACGAGCACGCGCGGGCCCTGTGCCCGCACGCCGCGGGGGCTGAGTCTTCCTCCTGAAACCGGTCAACCGGTGCGTCGTCACGGGCCGTCCTGTCGCGCGACAGTCCGGATGGGAACTCGTCTTGCCTCACCCGACAATGTTCCCCAAGGATCATGTCGTTGCTTCAGCCAAGCGTTCCCCGGAATTCTCGCTCTCGTGAGCGCCGTCATCGGGCGTTTCCCGCTCACTCGATCCGCGGCCCGAGCCAGTCCATGCAGTTGACCGCCATGGAATAGCCCAGCGCCTTGCAGCGCGGGTCGTCCGGGGTCCGGTTGCGCCACGTGTGGGGGGCGCCGGTGTAGCCATCGGGGAAGCCCTGCAGCCGTCCGCATTCGACCGGGGTCCGGCGACGGACCGCCCAGGGCAGGGCCACGGCCGCCCGGCCGCCATGCTTGCCGCCACCATGCAACGCACCGGCAACGTTCTCGGCAACTGCCAAGGCGGTTTCGCGACCAGCCTGCGCGGCGAAGGCATAGGCCACGGCGATCTGCCCTCCCGCGTTCAGATGGCTTGCCGCATGCCCAATCGCGCAGAGTGGGCGAGGCCCCGTCAGCCTGCGCCGCGACCTCTGATCCCCTGGAGTCGAAGGCAACAGGGACCAGAGCTATGCCCCGCCCGGGGCCGTCCTCGGTCGCGTCGAAGCCCTCACCCGGCAACGAATGCGTGACCGCGATGATGCCGAGATTATTCTGCGCCCGCGGCATCTTGTGGTCGCGCGCCGTGATGGCGCCCGAGACCTCGGGGATCAGACCTCCGTCAAGCTCGAAATCGGTCTCGAAACGGCCACCGCCTCGAGTGCGCGCCGCAAGGGCGGGTACAGATCCTTTCCCCGATTCCGGGCGCGGCGGTGGATCCCCAATGATGTTGCCAAAGAGAATTGGGGCAGTGGACGGGACCGAAACGGCTCCGGCGCCGATTCGCCGCACTGTCCCGCGACCATCTGCGTCAGGCAGAACGACTTCCTCCCCACCTCCGTGGTCCCCTGGAGGGCACCGGTCTATTCTGCCTCGCACCCCGATGACGATCCCATAGGGTGGATTGATGGTAGGGATAAGGAAGAGGTTAAGGGCTTCATGTCCGGCGCGATTCTGGATTGGGGGGCAACACCCGAGGGCAAGGCCCAGATCGCCGACCTTCACGCCGGCGGCGGCGCTCCGCTCAAGTTCTTTCCGGCGCTGGACGACCCAACTGGGAAAAGATTTGTATCCGGATTTGCCATCAAGGCCGAAAACTCGATCTGGATCAACCCGGCCGCTCCGGGCCGCCGATCAAACATTAACGCATCAGGCGGATTGTCTCCCTATTCCACGGGACAGATCATCACGCACGAAGTCGGGCATTTCACGTCAAACAGGTGGGAATCCGACGCAAACGAACGCTTTGTAATCAGTAATCACGAAAATCGCTACCTTGCGCAAATGGGTATGCCGCTGAGATATGACTGCTATTATGACTGCGACTTGATATTTCCACACTATTTCCCGAGCCCATGATGAAAAGATCAAGAGCCTTTCTTGCATTCGCCATGGCCCTTGCCGCATGTCAGACTACGACTGCTCGAGTCGGAGCTGACGTTCAGGTCGGACAGGCGATGATGTCAGTCCTTCTTGCTTCGGAACATGACCGAGAGTGTACGTTGGAGGACCATCTTGAGGCTTTGAAGACCGGGGTCTACAATGATTGCACATTCTGTCAGATCGCCACGACCGATGATGTCGTTGCAGCGGTGAACGAAGCCGTCCTCAAGGGTCCTATGCCAGGCCCTCAGGAACGTATCTTCACGTACGGAATCGTTCCAAACCTGAATATCGTGACGGAAGTTTTGATCGATTCTCATGGGCAAAGCGTGGTTTACTATGACTTCTATGTGCGCGGCTTCGATCAAGAACTCCGTCAAAAAGAAAGATTAAATAGTGATCTAAATATCATTTGGTCTCTCAGTGATGAGATCATGTCCATGAGTAAGTACGAAGACTATTCATCAATATTACAGGCCTGCCCGCAGTAGAAGAATTCGTATTGCAGTCGCTGATTGAGCGATTTCCGTTTGCGCCTCCGGCAGATTGGGGGTCGCTTTGGTCCGGTGCGGCGAGACACCGGGCCACTCGACTAGGGCCATTTCCGTCATTGCCCGGCCAATGCGCCCAAGTCGCGCCCCGCAGGCGTGCGTCATCTCCCCCCTTCCCCCGCCCCTCCCCCACTACCCTCGCCGCGCGGCGCCGTCGCACCCCGCCCCGGCGCACGACAGCGCTCATCTCACCCCCCCGCGTCCCGACGCGACACCCCCGC
>JBEIDZ010000285.1:0-4376 GCA_040383215.1 Paracoccaceae bacterium
GCTGCGGCCGCGGGCGCGCAGCGCCGGACCGGTCCCGGCCGGGGAAAGCGTCGCCGCGGACGACGCGGCGGCGGCCGGGATCGGCACGGAACCTGACACCCAGGCGGCCCCCGGCGGGGTGACGCTGGCCGGGCTGAACCCGCCGGCCCGGCCGGAGCGCGCAGATGACACCGCGCCCCTGCCCGCGTTTGACGGGCCGCAGCCGCCCCCGAGACCGGATGGTCTGGCTCCGCCGGATAGCCCGGGTGAGCCCGATGCACCCGCGCCTGCACCGGAAGACCCCGAAGCCGCGCTGGCCCAGACGCTTGCCAGCATTGTCGAGGGCGCGGCCGATCCGCTTGCCACCGCGACGCCCAGGGCCGTTGCCGTCGCGTCGCGGCCGGACGCAAGGCCCACCAACTTTGCGCGGGTGGTCGACCGGCAGACGGCGCGGGTTGCCCGTGCGGCAAACGCGGCCCGCGAGCAGAGTGCAGGAGCGAGTCTGGGCACGCCCGAGGAGGCCGCCGAAACCCAGGCGGAGGAGGTCGAGGTCGCGGCTGCGGCGCCGGCGGGCAATGTTCCGCGCAATGTGGCCGAAGCCGCGACGATGGAAAACGTGATGGCGCTGCGCGAGATCAATCTGATCGGGGTCTATGGCACGCCGAATGACCGCCGGGCGCTGGTCCGCCTGGGCAACGGCCGCTATGTCCGGGTCAAGGTCGGCGATTCGCTGGACGGTGGCAGGGTTGCAGCGATCGGCGACGATGCCTTGAATTATGTGCGGCGCGGACGGACCGTCACGCTCGAAGTGCCTGGCGACTGAGCTTTTCAGCCCTTGGTTCTGGCCACCATCCAGTCCATTGCGGCCAGCAGCACGCCCGAGACGACAAAGGTCAGGTGGATCACGACCAGCCAAAAGAGCTCGCGTTCGCCGAAGACGGCGTCCGCCTCCTGCTGGCCGATCTCCATGAAGCGCTTGAGAAGGTGGATCCCGGAAATGGCCACGATCGAGGCCACGAGCTTGATCTTCAGACCGCCGAAATCGACCGTGCCAAGCCAGGTGGGACGGTCCCCGCCGTCATCGACATCGAGCTTGGAGACGAAGTTTTCGTAACCGGAGAAGAGCACGATGAGCAGGAGGTTGGCGGCCAGCGTCAGGTCGATCAGCGTGAGAGCGGCGAGGATTCCCTCGTCGCTGGTCATCGCAAGGACCTTGGGCGCGTAGTGGGCAAGTTCGCGCAGGAAGACGACGACCAGCAGGGCAAGCGCCACGACGAGGCCGAGGTACATCGGCGCCATCAGCCAGCGCGACGCAAAGAGCCCTGCTTCCAGCCTGCGCTCGACCTCGCCCTTGCGTGTCATTGCCGCCTCCGTTCCGCCGACGGTCAACTGCATAGACCCGGTCGGGTTCATGCGCAACGGCGCAGGGGCGCGCCCGCCCCGACCGTCTGCGCGGCCGGGACAGACGGGGAATCGCGGCAGGCCGGGTTCAGTTCTTGGCGTAGAACTCGACGATCAGGTTGGGTTCCATCACGACCGGATAGGGCACGTCCGACAGGCCGGGCTGTCGCACCAGCTTGGCCGTCATCCGGGAATGGTCGACCTCGAGATAATCGGGCACGTCGCGTTCAGCCAGCGATACGGCTTCGAGCACGAGGGCAAGCTGGCGCGATTTCGGCCGGATTTCGACCACGTCGCCTTCCTTGACCCGATAGGAGGGGATGTTGACCGACTTGCCGTTCACTAGCACATGGGCATGGTTCACGAACTGGCGCGCGGCAAAAATGGTCGGCACGAACTTGGCGCGGTAGACGAGCGCATCGAGCCGGCGTTCGAGCAGGCCGATCAGGTTTTCGCCGGTATCGCCCTTGACACGCTCGGCCTCGGCATAGATGCGGCGGAACTGCTTTTCGGTGATGTCGCCGTAATAGCCCTTGAGCTTCTGCTTGGCGCGCAGCTGGGTGCCGAAGTCCGACAGCTTGGCCTTGCGGCGCTGGCCGTGCTGGCCGGGGCCGTATTCGCGCTTGTTCACCGGGGATTTCGGACGGCCCCAGATGTTTTCGCCCATCCGGCGGTCGATCTTGTACTTGGCAGCGGTGCGTTTGGTCACCCCTGATCTCCTTCAATCATTGCTGGCGCACCCCGGGGGGCACGCGGTTGAAGGGCGTTGTCCTCTGGGCGATCCGCCACGACAGGTCACCCCTTGCGGGGGCCACCAACACCATGGGCGCGGCTGGTGCCGCAGGTGGCGGGGTTTGTCAAGCTGGCATGCAAGCGTCGCCGGGGCTGCGCCGGCCATGCGCGATCAGACCGGAGGCAGCAGGTGCCAGGGATCGGGGAAGCGGTCCAGATAACGGCGCATCGCCGGGGCCGCCATCCAGTGCCTGAGCAGGCCACGGCGCAGCTTGCGCGGCCATCCCGGCCGGTCCCTGTCGCACGGGGCGATGTCGCCGCGGTCCGGCCAGTGGATAGCTGCGAAATCGGCATAGTTCGCACGGAAACGTGGCGGCAGTTCGCACGCGACATCCGCCCAGGGTTTGCGCGGGCCGATGAAATGGATCAGCCGCGGCCGCACCAGATCGGCGAAGTGACGCGATGACCAGGTCCATTGCCAGTTCCAGACGGGGCTCAGTTCCGACCATTGCCCATCCAGAGCAACGTTGAGAAGCGACTGGTCGTGGCGCATCATCGCCTGGCCGTGGTCGCGCCAGAGCCTCTGCAGCCGCTGCTCCAGCCCGGCGGCGACCCAGGCGCGGGTGTCGATGAGCAGGACGCCCGAGTTGAGATAGGGCCGCGCCGGCCGACCGAGCGCACGGAATTCGGGGTTGCGGCGCGCGGGTGTCCGCCACTGGGTGTTGTCCCGCACGGCCGCGAGGATCGTGGTGCCGAGATCGGCCTCCAGCAGCTTGCCGATTCCGCCGCCTTCGTGCCAGATGTCGCTGTCGAGATAGAGGATGCGGTCATAGTCCTGCCACAGGCGCCCGGGCAGGAGCAGCCGCAGGAAGGCCTCGGCTCTGTGCCGGCTTTGGTGCGGACCGCCGGCAAAGGGGTTTTCCGCGATGACGGGCAGAGGGCGGATCCCGCAGGTGTCGAGCGTGGCAGGAAACGCAAGTCTACCTACGGAGGCGATGCAGATGTCGAAGCCGCGCCCGGGATGTGCTGCGGCGATCTGAGCCGCGAGATGGGCCGCGTAAGGGGCATACCGCGCGTTGCAGGCCACCACCACTGCATGGCGCGCCATCGTGACCCGCCATCCGGGGGTACATCGTTAGCACCTTCGGAGGTAGGTGGCAAGGCGGCAGGCCTTGCGGCAAGGCTGGCACGGGCGGATGCGGATGCCATCCCGGACCAGGCGGCCAGGACGGGCGGGGCGCAGTCAGGCCTGGGTCAGGTCGGGGCGCTGTGCCGCCCCGGCAGGACTGAGCGCGATGAGCACCCCCGCCAGGGTGATGAGCCCGAGTCCCGCCACGGTGAGCGTGTCTGGAACTTCGCCCCAGAGGATGATCGCCCAGAGCGTGGCAAAGACGAGCAGCGTGTTTTCGAACACCGCAACCATGGTGGCATCGGCCAGCTGATAGGCCCTGATCGAGAGACCGACGCCGATGATCGACCCGACCGCCTGGACAAGGATCATGGCCAGAAAGACGCCTTCGGTCGCGACCCAGCCCCGGGTGGCCCAGCCATCGACTCCCGGGGCGACGGGGAGCGGCCAAAGGGCGATGACAACACAGCCGATTGCACCCCAGAGCAGCATCATGGCAAAGAACCAGGCGAGGAGAGTCACCGTTGCCTCGGCCCCGAGCCAGCGGCGGGTCACCAGATTGCCCAGTCCGTAGAAGGCCCCGGCCAACACCGGCAGGGCCGAAAGCAGCGAGAGGTCGCCCGTTTCAGGCCTGAGCGCGAGCAGGATGCCCAGAAAGCCCAGCCCCACCGCGACGATGCGGCGTGCGCCGATGCCTTCGCCGAAGAAGAGGACGGAAAAGAGCACGACAAAGATCGGCGCGGTGAACAGGCCTGCCACGACCTGAGCGATCGGCATGAAGCCCAGGCACCCGAAATAGATCACCATCGAGAAGGAATTGAGACCCGAGCGAAGCAGCACCCGCCCCGGCGCACGCGGCAGGAGAGACGTCCCCAGCACGAAGGCCAGCGGCACAAGGATGGCCAGGGCCGCCACGGCACGGAGGAAATGGAATTGCCATAGCCCACCGGTTTCGGCGGCAAGCCGCATGAAGTTGTCGATCAGCCCGAAAAGCGCCATCGAGGCGAGCACAAGCATTGCTGCGGTCAGCGTGCGTGAGGTATCGCGCGGCATCTGCCACTCCCTCTCTGGGCAGGGGACCGTGAATGGACCCCTGACCCCGCCCGGTGTCTGGCCCAAATGATGTGCCTTTGCA
>JBEIDZ010000286.1:0-4360 GCA_040383215.1 Paracoccaceae bacterium
TATCGCCCCATGACGACCCGCCCTTCGCCAAGCTTCGTTCCCGGATTGCCCAACCCGGTCACTGAACCTGCATTCTATGCTGGCGTGTCGGGAAAAAGGTTTTTCGCATGGTGCTTTGATGCAGTCATCATTGCGGTCCTTTGCCTTCTGGTCGTGCCCTTCACTGCGTTCACGGCCATCTTCTTTCTGCCGCTCCTCTGGCTCGTCGTCGGGTTTCTCTATCGTTGGGCGACACTGGCCGGACGATCGGCCACCTGGGGCATGCGCCTCATGGCAATCGAGCTGCGCGAGGCTGACGGGTTGCGGCTCTCCGGCGGGACTGCCCTCATCCATGCGCTTGGCTATACGGTTTCGGTCACGGTCGCACCGCTGCAGGTCATTTCGGTGATCCTCATGGTGGCCCTCGGCCGAGGCCAGGGGCTGACGGACTTGATCATCGGCACCGCGATGATCAACCGGCCAGCGGACTGAAACGCTCAGCAGTCTCGGTCCAGGACACCTCTGGCGACAACTGTTCCACCGCAAAGCCGCGCATGTTCCTGGATTGCAAAGCGATCGGTCATGCCGGCAATATAATCAGAGACAAGGCGTGCCAGACCTTCCGCACTGTCCGCCTCGGCAACATCCTTGCGCCATTGTTTAGGCAATTCGCCGGGCTTTTCCATGAACAGCGCGAAAAGCGCTCTCACAACATCTGTAACCTCGCGCCGCATTTCGATGACAGCAGGTGCGCGATACATGCGGTGAAAGAGAAAGGCCCGGATCACCTTGAGGTCGTCCCAAAGTCCCGGAGAGAAGCGGATCACCATCCGCCCGGCATGACGGATGTCGTCGACACTGTGCGGGTCGAGTGCCGCGAGTTCACGCCGTCCCACGGCGATGACGTCTTCGACCAGAATGCCGAAAAATCGCCGGAGCGCCTCGTGCCGCCGGCGATAATAGTTCAGGCCGGGGTATTTCAGGTCGACCGCGGCAAAACAGTCCCGCAGGACCGGCAGTTCGGCAAGTTCGTCGGTCGAGAATAGCTCGGCACGCAGGCCGTCATGCAGGTCGTGATGCGAATAGGCGATATCGTCGGCGAGGGCCGCGACCTGCGCCTCGGCACTGGCATGGGTGTGCAGTTCGAGGTCGTGGCGCGCGACATAGTCCGCCAGCGCATAGGGCACGGCCCCCGTCACCGGACCATTGTGCTTGGCGATCCCCTCGAGTGTCTCCCACGTCAGGTTGAGGCCATCCCATTCCGCGTAATGGCGTTCGAGTGCGGTGACGATCCGGATCGCCTGGGCATTATGGTCGAAGCCGCCATAAGGTATCATCAATGCATCAAGTGCCTCTTCGCCGGTATGGCCGAAAGGCGGATGACCAAGGTCATGCGCGAGAGCCACCGCCTCGGTCAGATCGGTATTGAGCCCGAGCGCACCCGCCACCGTACGCGCCACTTGCGCGACCTCGATCGAATGCGTGAGACGAGTCCTGAAATAGTCGCCCTCATGTTCGATGAAGACCTGTGTCTTGTGCTTGAGCCGCCGGAAGGCACTGGAATGGATGATGCGGTCACGATCACGCTGGAAAGGTGTGCGGAACGTGCTCTCGTCCTCGGACCAGAGCCTGCCGCGTGACAGGCCGGGGTCGGTTGCGAAGGGCGCGGGGCCCGCCTCGATCGCCGATGCCATTCTGGTCCTGAACTTGCCGTGTGTGCCTGTCTTCCATATATGATGACAGACGGCGTCCCGACAGTCCCGAAGGGTGAGGCTGACATGAATCTTCCACCGAAAGTGACGCACCGCGCGTTTGAACGCCTCTCCGAGATCGGGGCGGCGGCGCAGGGCAAGGCCTTGCGCGTTGCCGTCGAGGGTGGCGGCTGTTCGGGGTTCCAGTATGCGATCGATCTTGACGAACCTCGGCCCGACGATCTCGTCCTTGAAGGGGCGGGTGAACGGGTGCTGGTCGATCCAGTCTCGCTTCCGTTCCTCGCCGGGGCGACCATCACGTTTTCCGAAGAGCTGATCGGCGCGCGGTTCATCATCGACAACCCGAACGCAACCGCCTCCTGCGGCTGCGGGACGTCGTTTTCGGTCTGAGCCGGCGGTCTGGGCCTGCGGACAGGCCTGCGATCCCCCGAAAGGCGATGGAATTCCGCGCTGGGAGCGGCGAAGATCGGCTCAGGCTGACGGTCGAAGGTGCGGGGCGGAGGGGTCGATGCGGATCGCGACTTTCAACATCAATGGGGTCAAGGCGCGGATCGAGACGCTTCTGCATTGGCTCGATACGGCCCGGCCGGACGTCGCGCTGTTGCAGGAGACGAAGTCGACAGACGAGTCCTTTCCCCGTGAAGTCATTGAGAGAAAAGGATATTCCGTCACCTGCCACGGGCAGAAGGGGTTCAACGGCGTAGCGATCCTGTCGCGGCTGCCAGTCGAGGACGTGGCGCGGGGGCTGGAGGGGGACGGGGGGGATGAGCAGGCGCGCTGGATCGAGGGGACGGTGATCGGGGAGCGGCGGGCGGTCAGGGTCTGCGCGCTTTACCTGCCGAACGGCAACCCCGCGCCGGGGCCGAAATACGACTACAAGCTGGCCTGGATGGAGCGGCTGCGGGCCCGCGCACAGGAGTTGAGGAATACCGAGGAACCCGTTGTCCTAGCAGGCGATTTCAACATCATCCCGCAGGCGGAAGACGCGGCACGGCCGCAGGCCTGGGCGGAGGATGCGCTCTTTCTGCCGGAGAGCCGGGGGGCGTTCAGGCGGGTGCTAAACCTCGGATATACCGAAGCTTTCCGGACGCGGGTCCATGCGCCGGGGCATTACACCTTCTGGGATTACCAGGCGGGGGCCTGGAACCGCAACGACGGCATCCGGATCGACCATCATCTGCTGAGCCCGCAAGCGGCCGATTTGCTGAAAGATTGCTGGATCGAGAAGGACTTGCGGGACGGAGTAAAACCTTCGGACCATGTGCCGGTCTGGATCGAGCTTGACGCCTGAAAGGGTGCGGACAGGCCGGATGTCCGGGTCGACATGCCGCGCAGGCCGTGCCCGACGTCTTGGTTAACGGGCTGATATCACGCCAGAACCCCTTTCGGTATCACGTCGGTATTGCGTCGGTATTGCGTCGGTGGGGTTTTTGTTGCGCAACCGGGTTGACGGGCCGCGCGGCGGGGTCAGGACTGGTGCACCTTTCCGGTCGACGGGCGGAATGCAACCCAGCGGCCAGGCGCGCAGCAGGAGGCCGCGCGTAGGCCCGGACGCACCCCCCCGGACTGGGGTCAGTCGGGGCCCGCGGGCGCGGCACGGGCACGGCGGCGTTCGGCGAGCGCGAAAAGGATGAGCACGGCGAAGAGGACTGCGGCCGCGACGAAGAAAGCCCAGCCGGCGCGGGCGGCCGGGGCGCCGTCTGCGGTCGTCAGCGCGAAGATCTGGCTGAAGAAAAGCGTACCGAACAGCATGGCGAGGTTGCTGACGCTCGACACGCCGCCCTGGAGCTGGCCTTGCGCATCTTCGGGCACAGCCTTGGACAGGATCGCGGAGAAGACCGGGTGCACGAGCCCTTCGGGCGCGTGGAGGATCAGAAGGACGAGGACCACGGGCAGCGACCAGGCGATGCCCCAGCCGATGGCCGCGACGGCGGCGAAGACAAGGCCCCAGAGCACGACGCGATGTTCGCCGAAGCGGTGCACGAGCGGGCCCGAGAGCGTGCCCTGGGTCACTGCGGCGACGATGCCGAAGGCGGCGAGCGTGAGGCCGATCATGGTCTGGGACCAGCCGAAGCGGGCGATGCCCCAGAAGGCCCAGATCGCCGGATAGACGGCCGAGGCGAAGAAGAAGAGCCCCAGGATCAGCACGAGCGGCAGCACGCCCGGATAGGTCGCAAAGACCCGGAAGGTGCCGAAGGGATTGGCGTCCGAGAGGCGGAAGGGGCGGCGACTGGCGGGGGCGAGCGTTTCGGGCAGGACGAAGAAGCCGTAAAGGACGTTCAGCCCCGCAATGCCGGCCGCGACCCAGAAGGGCACGCGCGGCCCGAATTCGCCCAGGAGCCCGCCGATGGCGGGGCCGATCACAAAGCCCACGCCGAAGGCCGCGCCCATCAGCCCGAAGGCGCGGGCGCGGTCCTCGGGTGCCGTGACATCGGCGATGAAGGCATTGGCGATGACATAGGAGGAGCCGCAGATGCCCGCGATCACCCGGCCGAGAAACAGCCAGCCCAGCGTCGGCGCGAGCGCGCAGAGGATGTAGTCGAGGCAGAGGCCGAAGACGGCGAGCAGGAGGAGCGGGCGGCGGCCATAGGCATCCGAGAGGCTGCCCATGACCGGGGCAAAGAGGAACTGCGCGACCGAGAAGGCCGCGAACATCCAGCCGCCGATCA
>JBEIDZ010000287.1:0-4347 GCA_040383215.1 Paracoccaceae bacterium
CGCGCCGACCCGATCCCGCGCTGCCCGACCTGCACGATCCGCCGCACGCCCGCCATCTCCGAGGCCCGCCGCATGGTCGACGACAGCCCCCAGCGCTCGCCCTGCACCTCGTCGCGCCAGTCGATATGGGCATCGACCTGCAGGATCACGATCTCGCGCCCCCGCGCCGCATAGGCCTGCAGCATCGGAATGGGCAGCGAATCGTCGCCCCCGACCAGCACCGGCACCGCGCCCGCATCCAGCACCTGCCCCACCGCCCGCCCGATCACCGCCCGGTTCACAACGCCATCCGCCGGGCCGACCGGCAGGTCCCCCGCATCGGCCACGCGCGCCCGCCCCTCGACCGGCCCGCCGATGTCGAAATTCATGTGGGAAAGGTTCGCCGCATAGGCCGCCGCCGCCCCCCTGATCGCCGCCGGCCCCCCGGCGCAGTAATGCCCGACCGTGGCATAGGGCGTGCAGCCATCCGCCCCCAGGATCACCACATCCGCCGCGATCCCCGCCAGATCCGCCCGCGGCAGCCCCATGAAGGTCGCCACCGCCCCCGCGCCGAACATTTCGCCCAGATTCGCCATCTCCGCCCCTCCGCCCCTGACGGGTCTCGTTTTCTGTCACGCCCCCGCCGCTCCCCAGAAACGAAAACGGCGACCCCGAAACCGGGGCCGCCGCCACATCCGCCACAAGGCAGGAATTACTGCGCGTCGCTGATGAACTTCACCGCATCGCCGAAGGTCTGGATCGTCTCGGCCGCATCGTCCGGAATCTCGATCCCGAACTCCTCCTCGAAGGCCATCACGAGCTCGACCGTATCAAGGCTGTCCGCGCCCAGATCGTCGATGAACGAGGCGCTCTCGATCACCTTGTCCTCTTCGACACCCAGATGCTCCACCACGATCTTGCGCACGCGGTCTGCGACGTCGCTCATATCCGTTCCTCACGCTCTTACGGGCCAGCGCGGCCCCTCTGTCCTGCTTGCCCCGCAGGGCGGCTCAAGCCCCCAAAGGGGCCCCCGCACGCGATGCCCCATGCGGGGACCCGTCCGGGACGTCTTTCGGCGCTCATAGCAGAGATTCCCACCAAGGCAAACGCTTTGTCCCCCCCGATACCGACCCGGCGCACTCCCCGGGGGCGCCCCCCTGGGGTCAGAGCATCGCCATCCCGCCGTTCACATGCAGCGTGGCGCCCGTCACATACCCCGCCTCGGCCGAAGCAAGAAAGAGCACTGCCGCCGCGATCTCCGCAGGCTCCCCCATCCGCCCCGCCGGCACACGGCCCAGGATCCCCGCCTTCTGTTCGTCGGTCAGCTTGTCGGTCATCGCCGTCGTGATGAAACCCGGCGCCACGCAGTTGGCCGTGATCCCCCGGCTCGCCACCTCGATCGCGATCGACTTCGTCATCCCCACCAGACCCGCCTTTGCGGCGGCATAATTCGCCTGTCCCGGGTTCCCGGTCGCGCCCACCACCGACCCGATGTTGACGATGCGCCCCCAGCGCGCCTTCATCATCCCCCGGACCGCACTCCGGCAGAGCCGCATCGTCGCGGTCAAGTTCACCTCGATCACCTGCGCCCAGTCCTCGTCCGACATCCGCATGAACAGCCCGTCCCGCGTGATCCCGGCATTGTTGACCAGGATATCGACCGCCCCCATCGCCTCGGTCGCCCGCGCCACAAGCCCGCCTACCGCCGCGGCATCCGACAGATCGCAGGGCAGCACATGTGCCCGCCCGCCCAAAGCTGCGGCCAGAGCCTGAAGCGGCGCCTCCCGCGTGCCCGACAGCGCCACGACCGCGCCCGCCCCGTGCAGGACGCGCGCGATCTCTCCCCCGATCCCGCCCGATGCGCCGGTCACCAGCGCGCATTTCCCCGTCAGATCGAACATGCCCTCATCCCTTTCCGCATCCCGGCCCGCCTTGCCCATTCTATGTCCCCAAATATCCCGGGGGGAGGGCCGCAGGCCCGGGGGGCAGCGCCCCCCTTACACCGCCTCCGCCACGGCTGCCCTCACCTCCTCGGGCGTGCCCACGGCCCTGACCGCGACATCCTTCGCGATCCGCCGCACCATCCCCGACAGCGCCTTGCCCGCGCCGATCTCCCAGACCTCGGTCACACCCTGCCCCGCCATCCAGGCGACCGATTCCCGCCAGCGCACCGATCCCGTCACCTGCGCGACGAGCAGCCGCCGGATCTCGCCGGGCTCGCTCACCGCCTGCGCCGCGACATTCGCGACCAGCGGCACCACCGGCGCCTGCAGCGTCACCCCGGCCAGCGCCTCGGCCATCGCCTCGGCCGCCGGCTGCATCAGCGGCGAATGAAAGGGCGCGCTCACCGGCAGCATCAGTGCCCGCTTCGCGCCCCGTGCCGCCGCGATCGCGACCGCCCGCTCCACCGCCCCCCGGTGACCCGAGACGACGACCTGCGCCGGATCGTTGTCATTGGCCGCGACGCAGATCTCGCCGCCCGCGGCCTCCGCCGCCACCTCCGCCGCCGCCGCGAAGTCAAGGCCCAGAAGCGCCGCCATAGCCCCCTGCCCCACCGGCACAGCCGACTGCATCGCCTCGCCGCGGATGCGCAAGAGCCGCGCCGTATCGGCGACACTCAGCGATCCCGCCGCGCACAGCGCCGAATACTCCCCCAGCGAATGCCCGGCGACATAGGCCGCCGCCCCGACGGTGACCCCTTCCGCCTCCAGCGCCCGCATCGCCGCCATCGAGGTCGCCATCAGCGCGGGCTGCGCATTGCGCGTCAGCGTCAGCGTCTCGATGTCGCCCTCCCAGATCAGGGCCGAGAGTCGCTCGCCCAGAGCCGCGTCGACCTCGTCAAAGACGGCACGCGCCGCGGGCCAGGTCTCGGCCAGCGCCCGCCCCATGCCCACGGCCTGCGCCCCCTGCCCCGGAAACACGAATGCCCGCATCGCCCCCTCCACGCCCGCCGACGCAGCCCCTCTACCCGCTGCCCCCGCCCCGGGCAAGCCGCCGGCCGCCTCAGCCGCCCCGTCCCGCCGCGCCCAGATCGCGGATCACCGCACGGGCGGCCTCGGTCACCGGCGCCTCGGTCTCGCGCAAAAGCTCCAGCCGGTCGAACCGTGCCGGGTCGCGCATCACCGCGTCCCGCAGCGCCCGGCCAAAGACCTGCCGCAACTCGGTACCGATGTTGAACTTGCAGATCCGCGACCCCGCAGCCAGCATCCGCCGCTCGGCCCGCGGCACCCCCGATCCGCCATGGATCACCAGCGCCACCCCGGTCGCCGCCTCGATGGCGCGGATGCGGTCCAGGTCCAGCCCCGCCCCTTCCTGCCGGCTCAGATGCAGGTTCCCCACCGAAACCGCCAGCGCATCGACCCCCGTCTCGCGCACGAACCGCGCCGCCTCCTCCGGGTCCGTCCCGGTCGAACCCGCGCCCCCCGCATAGCCGACAAACCCGATCTCGCCCTCGCAGGACACGCCCCGCGCATGCGCCATCCGCGCAACCTCCGCCGTCAGCGCGATGTTGTCGTCCAGCGGAAGGCGCGAGCCGTCGATCATCACCGAACTGAATCCAAGCTCGACTGCCGCGCGGCACTCCTCGACCGATGCGCCATGGTCCAGATGTACGACCACCGGCATCGCCGCGCCCTCTGCCAGATGGCGCAGCATCGCGCCCCAGACCGGCAGCGGCATATGCGCCCGCGCCCCCGGCCCCGCCTGCAGGATGACCGGCGCCCGCTCCGCCTCGCCCGCCCGGACATAGGCCCGCGCATCCTCCCATCCAAGGCAGACGAACCCCGGCACCGCCCAGCCGCCCGCCAGCGCGGGCCGCAACACCTCGGCCAATGTGGCCAGCGTCATCGGAACTTCGCCACCATGTCCATGATCCCGGGAATGGTCTTCAGCTGGTCCGAATGCGTCGGCTGGAAATACTGCCGCAGGCTCCTCTGGCTCAGCCCGCCCAGGATGGTGAAGTAATACATCTCATAGCCCGGCAGCACCGCACAGGGATGATAGCCCCGGTCGATCAGCACGGTCGACCCGTCCATGATGTGATAGGCATCCCCCGGTTCATTGTCGACGCGCTGCAACATCTGCAGGCCCGAACCATAGGACGGCCGGAAGCGGAAATTGTAGCACTCGTCATGCCGCGTCTCCTCCGGCAGACGGTCGGTATCGTGCTTGTGGCTCGGAAATCCCGACCACCCCCCCGCGCCCACGGTGAACAACTCGCTCACCAGAAGCCGCCCCACCCTGTCGTGGTGCTTCGCGCCCAGGATATGCTTGATCTTGCGATGCGTCTTGGTGTCGTCCGAGCCGTATTGCACCACGTCCAGATCGTCCCGGCGCACCACAAAGGGGCGGAGCGTCTCGGCAAAGCGC
>JBEIDZ010000288.1:0-4327 GCA_040383215.1 Paracoccaceae bacterium
CCGGGCGACATGGCGCAGGGCCACCGGCCCGACGAATTCATCGAGGAGGACCAGCTGGTGCTCTGCGACAGGATGCTTGACCGGGCGGTGGCGCAGTTCTGCGCCGGCCCCGGCTGAACCCGAGGAAAGGAAGCCCGATGGCCCATGTCCGTCACCGCAAGTTCAATACCCGCGACACCTATCCCGAACAGAAGCTTGACAATGATCTGGCCCAGGCGGTGGTCGCCCGCGGGCGGATCGTGTTCCTGCGCGGGCAATGTCCGCAGGACCTGGATACGGCGCAGGATATCGGCAGCCATGATCCGGTCGAGCAGACCCACAAGGTGATGCAGAACATCCGTCAGCTTCTCGAGGAGGTGGGCGGACGCATGGAGCATCTGTGCAAGATCGTCGTCTATCTGACCGATGTGCGCCATCGTGAGGCGGTCTATCGCACGATGGGGGAGTATATCCGGGGGGTGCATCCGGTGTCGACCGGTGTGGTGGTGACGGCGCTGGCGCGGCCCGGCTGGCTGGTGGAGATCGACGGGACGGCGGTGATCCCGGACGGGGACGACAGGGCATGACCTTTTCGCTGGTCGGGCGCTGTCCTCGGACCGGGCAGTTCGGGATGGCGATCGCCTCGTCCTCGCCGGCGGTGGCGGCGCGCTGCCTGCATCTGCGCCCGGGCGTGGGCGCGGCGGCGAGCCAGAATGTGACGGACCCCGCGCTGGGGCCGCTGATCCTGGAGGCGATGGCCGGCGGGGCGGATGCGGCGCAGGCGCTGGCGGGGGTGGCCGCGGGGCGGGCGCATATCGGCTTTCGTCAGCTTTTGGCGATCGGGGCGGCGGGGCCCGGAGCGATCCGGTCGGGCGAGGCGATGCTGGGCGTCTGGAGCGAGGCGCCGGGGGAGGATTGCGCGGCGGCGGGCAACCTGCTGGCGGGGGAAGGCGTGCCGGCCGCGATGGTGGCGGCCTTTGCCGCCGCGCCGCAGGAGGCGCTGGGCGAACGGCTGATGGCCGCGCTCGAGGCGGGGCTCGCGGGCGGGGGCGAGGCGGGGCCGGTACGTTCGGCGGGGCTCGGGGTCGTGGGCGACCTTTCGTGGCGGATCGTCGATCTGCGGATCGACTGGGCCGAAGCGCCGGTCGCGATGCTGCGCGCGGCCTGGGAGGTCTATCGCCCGCAGATCGACGACTACATTTGGCGCGCGCGCGACCCGTCGCGCGCGCCCAGCTATGGAGTGCCCGGCGATGAATGAGACGATGACGCGGGCCGACTGGCAGGCCCGGGCGGCGGCGTTGCGGCTGCGCGACCGGCTCTGGATCGACGGAGGCTGGCAGGAGGCTGCGGACGGGCGCCGTTTTGCCAGCATCAACCCCGCCAACGGCGCCGTGCTGGCCGAGGTCGCGCGTGGACAGGCGGCCGACATCGACCGGGCGGTGGCCGCTGCGCGGCGCGCCTTTGACGACGGGCGCTGGCGCGGGCAGACGCCGGGGCAGCGCAAGGAGGTGCTTCTGCGGCTGGCTGCGCTGATCCGGGCGCATGTGCCGGAACTGGCGCTGCTCGACAGTCTCGACATGGGCAAGCTCGTGGCCGAGGCGGCGACGATCGATGCGCCGGGATCGGCGCATATCTTCCAGTGGCATGCCGAGGCGATCGACAAGCTCTATGACCAGATCGCGCCGACCGGGGGCAGGGACCTGGCCATGATCCGGCGCGTGCCGCTTGGCGTCATCGGCGCGGTGGTGCCGTGGAACTTTCCGCTCGACATGGCGACCTGGAAGCTTGCCCCGGCGCTGGCGACGGGCAATTCGGTCGTGCTGAAGCCCGCCGAGCAGTCGCCGCTTTCGGCGCTGCGGCTGGCCGAGCTTGCGGCCGAGGCGGGCCTGCCCGACGGGGTGCTGAACGTCGTGCCGGGGTATGGCGAGGAGGCGGGGGCGGCGCTCGGGCGGCACCCTGATGTCGATGCGTTGGTCTTTACCGGGTCGACCGCGGTGGGCAAGCTTTTCCTCACCTATGCCGGCGAGAGCAACATGAAGCAGGTCTGGCTAGAGACCGGGGGCAAGTCGCCCAACATCGTCTTTCCCGATGCCGATCTGGAGGCTGCCGCCGACAAGGCGGCCTTCGGCATCTTCTTCAATCAGGGCGAGGTCTGTTCGGCCAATTCCCGGCTGCTCGTCCATCCCGACATCGCCGCCGAGATGGCCGAGCGGATGGTTGCGCGGGCCGCGGCCTATGCGCCGGGCGATCCGCTCGACCCAGGGTCGCGGATGGGGCCGCTCGTGGACCGGGCGCATGCCGACCGGGTGATGGACTTCGTCGCCGCGGGGCGGCAGTCGGCGCGGCTTCTGTGCGGGGGCGAGAGGCTGACGCTGACGGGGTCGGACGCCTATGTGATGCCCACGGTCTTTGCCGATGCCCTGCCCGATGCGCCCATCGTGCGCGAGGAGATTTTCGGCCCCGTCCTGTCGATCCAGACCTTCGAGACCGAGGCGGAGGCGCTGACCATGGCGCATGACACGCCATATGGCCTTGCGGCTTCGGTCTGGACGCGCGACCTGTCGCGCGCCCTGCGCATGGCCGAGGGGCTGCATGCGGGAACGGTATCGGTCAACACGGTCGATGCGCTCTCGGTCATGGCGCCCTTTGGCGGGATGAAGCAGTCGGGCTTCGGACGCGACCTGTCGCTGGCGAGTTTCGACAAGTATACGGCGCTGAAGACGGTCTGGGTGAACTACGCCTGAGCCTTGCGGGGGAATGGGGATGACGACCGAGACGACGGAGACGCTGATCATCGGGGCTGGACAGGCGGGGCTGGCGATGAGCGGGCATCTGGGGCGGCTGGGCCGGCCGCATCTGGTGGTCGAGCGGCAGCGCATCGCCGAACGCTGGCGGTCCGAGCGCTGGGACAGTCTGGTTGCCAACGGACCGGCCTGGCACGACCGCTTTCCTGACAGGCTCTTCGAGGGGATCGCCCCCGATGCCTTTGCGACGAAGGACCAGATCGTCGCCTATTTCGAGGGCTATGCCGCGCAGGTGACCGCCCCGGTGCGGACCGGGACCGAGGTGATCGTCCTGCGCCGCGATGGTGATGGTTTCTGTGCTGCCACGCCGGGCGGAGAGATCGCGGCGCGCAACGTGGTGATCGCCACGGGGGCGTTTCAGCGGCCGGTTCTGCCGGCGCTGGTGCCGCCCGGGCCGGGGCTGCTGCAGCTGCATTCCAGCGCCTACCGCAACCCTGCGCAGCTGCCGCCCGGTGCGGTGCTGGTCGTCGGCTCGGGGTCGTCGGGGGCGCAGATCGCCGAGGAGCTGGTCCTGGCGGGGCGGCGGGTCTGGCTGTCGGTCGGGCCGCATGACCGGCCGCCGCGGCGCTATCGCGGGCAGGATTTCGTGTGGTGGCTCAGGGAGTTGGGCAAGTGGTCGGCGAAGGCGCGTGCGCCGGGGACCGAGCATGTGACGATCGCGGTGAGCGGTGCCTATGGAGGGCGGACGATGGATTTCCGGCGTCTTGCCGCGCTGGGGGTGCGGCTGGTGGGGCGGGCGGAAGGCTACGCGGGCGGGGTGGTGGCTTTCGCCCCCGATCTGGCCGGCAACATCGCGCGGGGGGATGCCAATTACCTGGCCGTGCTGGACGAGGCCGACGCCCATGCCTTGCGCGAAGGGCTCGACCTGCCCAAGGAGCCGGAGGCGCGGCTGCTGGGGCCGCTGCCGCGCGACGCGACGGACCCTGTCCTGCGGCTCGATCTGGCGGCGGAAGGCATCGGCTGCATTCTTTGGGCGACAGGATATACAAGTGATTTCAGATGGATAGAGATCGACGTCTTTGATGCGAAAGGGCTGCCGCGGCACCGGGACGGCAGAGCCGAGGTGCCGGGTCTATATTTCCTGGGCCTGCCCTGGCTGACGTGCCGGGCCTCGTCCTTCATCTGGGGGGTCTGGCGGGATGCGGAGGGGCATGCTGCGGATATTGCGGCCCGGATGGGCGGGTGAACGGGGCCCGGGCGCCGCGGATACCTGTTGCGAATCGGGTAGTTAACGGGCGGGGCGGGGTGAAAACGGCCTTTCGGTATCACGTCGGTATCACGTCGGTATTGCGTCGGTGCGAAAACGCGGGCCGCGGCCGGGGCGGATCGTGACAGCAGCGCGCCGAAACAGCGCCGGAGGTTGCGCCACGGTAAAGGGCCGCGCCGGGGGGGCTGCGCGCAGGCGGGGGGCCGGGGCGGGTGGCGGGCGGGTCAGCCGGGAGGGCCGGCCGGTCAGAACCCGGCCGAGACGGCGGGGCCCGCCCCTTCGACCCGGACGCCGCGCAGGCCGGAGAGCGTGGCCGTGCCGAGTGTCGTGGCGGCCG
>JBEIDZ010000289.1:0-4249 GCA_040383215.1 Paracoccaceae bacterium
GCCATGTTCGGCATCCGGGTCAAAGAAGGCCGGCTTGCCCCCCTGCCACATCGACTGGTGGATATGGCTCGACGACCCGGCCCGGTCTGTCGCGTATTTCGCCATGAAGGTGACCGACAGCCCCGCCGCATGGGCCATCTCCTTGATCCCGTTCTTGGTGATCACGTGGAAATCCGCCGTCGCCAGCGCCTCGGCGTACCGGATGTTGATCTCGTGCTGGCCGGCCTCGGCCTCGCCCTTGGAATTCTCGACCGGGATGCCCGCACCATAAAGCCCGTTGCGCACGGCGCGCATCAGATGCTCTTCCTTCGTGGTGCCAAAGATGCCGTAGTCGTTGTTGTAGCGCACGACCGGCGTCATCCGGCGGTAGCCTTCGTCGCGCAGCGCATCGAACCCCTGCTCGAAGATGTAGAATTCAAGCTCGGTCGCCATCATGGCGTCAAAGCCCATCGCCCGCGCCCGCGCCACCTGCCGCTTCAGCACCGCCCGCGGCGAATGGGGCACCTCCTCATGCGTGTGATGGTCCAGAAGATCACACATCACCATGGCCGTCCCGGGCAGCCAGGGTATCAGCCGCAGCGTGCCCAGATCCGGCTTGTGGACGTGATCGCCATAGCCCGCGGCCCAGTTGGCCGCCTTGTAGCCCGGGACCGGCGTCATATCCATGTCGACGGCCAGCAGGTAATTGCAGCCATGCGTCTCGTGCCAGCCGCCGTTCACGAAATGGGCAGCGTGAAACCGCTTGCCCATCAGCCGCCCCTGCATGTCGATCACGCAGGTCAGCACCGTGTCGATGACACCGTCAGCAACCAATGCGGCAAGTTCGTCAAGCGTCAGAAGACCCGGCATCGTTCTCGGCTTTCATCCATCAGAGCAAAGACGAAGGGGCACGGTCCGGCCGGCCCCTTCGTGTCGTCGGTCAGCGATAGGGATATCCGGCAGCTTCCTGGTTGGCGGCATATCTCTTGAAGATTTCCACCACCTTCGCCGCACGCGGGCTTTCGGCCGCGACCTCGTCCCAGAAGCCCGCGGAATCGGCGATCACCTGGGCCCATTCCTCGGCCGGAAGCGAGGTCAGTTCCATCTTCTCGCCCTCGACGCGCAGCTTGGCCTCGCCGCCCCAGTACCAGACGTTGCGATAGTAATGCGACTGGTCGATGGTCGTCTTGTAAAGCTGCTGCAGATGCGGCGGCACCTTGGCCCAGCTTTCGTTGTTCACGAAATAGGACCCGAACCAGGCGCCGGTGACCGAATTGGTCAGCGCATAGTTGCAGACATCCGCCCAGCCCACCTCATAGGCCTCGGTAAAGCCGCACCAGGCCACGCCGTCCAGGTCACCGGTCCGCATGGCCACTTCCACATCGTCCCAGGGCACCGTGACCGGGATCAGGCCATAGCGCGACAGGAAGCGCCCTGCCGTCGGCACGCCAAAGACGCGCAGCCCGTTCATGTCGGCCAGCGACCGGATCGGTTTTTCGACCGTGAAGATATGCAAGGGGTCCCAGGCGCCGGTCGACAGCCAGGTCACGTTCTCGACCTCGCCATAGGCTTCCTGCCAGATCTGGTCGAGCCCGTAATACATGAACATGCTCGCCACATCGAGGCTGTAGCGCGTGGCAAAGGGGAAGTACCCCCCGAACACCGCGATATCGACGGGCGAGGCCATGGTCGCCTCGTCGGACTGGACGGCGTCGAGCGTCCCGTTCTGCAGCGCCCGGAACAGCTCTGCCGTCGGAACCAGCTGGTCGGCATAGTAAAGCTCGATCTCCATCTCGCCATTGGCGGCCGCGTTGAAGGCGTCGATCTGCGGCTTGATCACATGCGCGCCAAGCGGTGCGCCGGAATAGGTCTGAAGCCGCCACTTGATGGGCGCCTGCGCCCGCACGATCGAGGGCGCGGCCAGCGCCGCCGGCACGGCAAGACCTGCCGCCGCCATGAAGCGGCGCCGGCTGGCCAGGATCTTTTCCGAGGGGCTTTGGGGTTTGATGAGTTCGGTCATTCTTTCTTCCTCTCCTGTTGTCAGTTGCAATTTCGGTTCAGCTGTTGACCCAGTTCGGCAGCCACATCGCGATATCGGGATAGACCATCACCAGCACGATGGTCAGCATCATCATCAGGACGAAGGGCCAGATCGACCTGTAGATGTCGACAAGCGTGATCTCCTTCGGTGCAAGCCCTCGCATCAGGAAAAGGTTATAGCCGAAAGGCGGCGTGATATAGGCGATCTGGCAGGTCATGGTGTAAAGGACACCGAACCAGATCATCTGGTTTTCGATGCCAAGGTCCAGCGTCGCCACCAGCGGCACATATAGCGGCGCGACGATCACCAGCATCGCGGTGTCGTCGAGGAACATCCCCATGATGATGAAGGATACCTGCATCAGGATGATGACCTGCCAGGGCGTCAGTTCCCAGTTGGTGATGAAGACGCTCTCGATCGCCTTGACCGCGCCGATCCCGTCAAAGACCGCCGAAAAGGCCAGCGCGCCAAGGATCACCCAGAGGAACATGCAGGACACGGCAAGGGTCTTCTGCGCCGTCTCGTGCAGCAGGCGGAAACTCAGCCGCCCCTTCACCCCGGCGGCCACCGTCGATGCGAAAGCGCCGACCGCGGCACTTTCCAGAAGGCTCGTGTAACCGGACAGAAACAGCCCCAGCATCAGCGCGAAGATCACCACCGGAATGATCCCGGCGCGCAACAGCGCCAGCTTGCGGACCAGCGGGATGTTGCGCTCCTCCTCCGACAGTGCCGGGGCGAGCGCGGGGTTCAGCTTCACCCGGATATAGACATAGATGATGAAGATCACCGCCATCAGCAGCCCCGGCCCGATCCCGGCCAGCCAGAGGTCCGACACGGGCTCGCGCGCGATCACCGCATAAAGCACCATCACGACCGAGGGCGGGATGAGGATGCCAAGCGTCGAGCCGCCCTGCACCACGCCGGTGATCAGCACCTTGTCGTATCCGCGCCGCAGCATCTCGGGCAGGGCGATGGCCGATCCGATCGCCATGCCGGCGACCGACAGCCCGTTGATGGCCGAGATGATGACCATGAGCAGGATCGTCCCGATGGCCAGCCCGCCGGCCATCCGGCCGAACCAGACATGCATCATCTGGTAGAGTTCCTCGGCGATCCCGGATTCCGACAGGATATAGCCCATGTAGATGAACAGCGGCAGCGTCAGCATCGGGTGCCAGCTGAAGAGCTTGAAGACCGCGTTGAACGGCAGTTCGGCCGCGCTGTTGCCGTAAAGCAGAAGCGCAGCGGCCGAGGCGACCGCCCCCACTGCGGCAAAGACCCTCTGCCCTGACAGCATCAGCGCCATCATGCTCCCGAACATCAGGAGCGCGATCATCTCGTAGCTCATGCGATCTCCACCCCGCGGATCGTCGCCACATGGCGGAAAAACAGCGCAACGCACTGCAACAGCATCAGCACGATGCAGACCACCATCAGCACCTTGATCGGCACGAGCGACGGCGCCCAGAGCGAGGGCAGGCGCTGGTCCGTTTCCCAGGAATAGACCAGCGAGGAGACGGACCCCCACAGCAGCACGCCAAGATAGAAGATCAGGCAGAAGATCGTCACCGCATCGACCCGCGCCTTGCCGCGTTCGGTCAGGTTGGCATAGATCAGGTCCATCCGGACATGGTCGTTGTCCTTCAGCGTCTTGGGTCCGCCCATGAAGTAGAAGGCCGCAAGCGTGAACTGCGCAAATTCGATGACCCAGTTCTGCGTCATCCCCAGGAACTTGTCGGTGACCACGTCGAAGATCAGCACCGCGATCATGACATAAATCAGATACATGGCGAAGAGACCGACCCAGTCGGAGATGCGGTCCATCATCCTCACGAAGCGCTCAATGGCTGCCGGCACGCGCGACACCTCCCCGACCTGCCTTCGCCATCGCCTGTCTGCTCCTATCTGACCTGGACCTGCGCCGCGGCAAGCGCCGCCCGGAAGGCATCGCCCGGGACCGTGTCACAGACAAGCATGTCGACCTCGTCGAGTCGACAGATGCGATGTGCGGCCTTGCGCCCCAGCTTGGCCGCCTGCGCCACGACGATGACATGCGTCGCATTCGCCATCATCCTGCGCGCGACCTGCGTTTCCTCGATATCGGTGTTTGCGACCCCGGCGACAGGGTCGAGCGCCGCCACCGCCAGCACCGCGTGATCGGCCTGGAACCGGTCGATCTGGTCAAGAGCGAGCGCCCCGCGGGTCTGCGCATTGTCGGCCGCATATTCA
>JBEIDZ010000290.1:0-4207 GCA_040383215.1 Paracoccaceae bacterium
CTGCGCGCGATCGAGCCTCGTCGGATTGCAGCCTGAGGCGTGACGTTGCCTGTGTCAGCGTGCTCTCGTGAGCTCGCCGATGAGGAGGCTCGCAGCGATGGCCACGTTCAGCGACTGAATCGCGCCGGTGCCGCGAATGGCGACCATGTGGTCACAATTGGCCTTCACACGGTCGGAGAGGCCCTCGCGCTCGTGGCCGAGAAGGACTGCGACCGCTTCGCCCGCGCCATGAACTACCCCATCATCCCCTGCGACCTCTGCGGCAGCCAGGACGGGTTACAGCGCCGGCAGGTCAAGCAGATGCTCGACGCGTGGGAGGAACGCTCTCCCGGCCGCCGGCAGGTCATGTTCCGCGCGCTCATGAACGTGCGCCCCTCGCATCTCCCCGATCCCGCGCTTTTCGACTTCGCCGGCCTGCAGACGGGAACGAAACAGGAAAAATCGATGGATTTGCCGCCCGATCGTTAACCTGCCGGTCAGAACCCGGGCCTAGCGTCGACAATGTCTGCCGTTGATCGTGGGGCGGACGATGCTCCGCCAGCACGCCCAGGTGACAGATGCGACCCACTGTTCCGCTCATCGCCCGCACAGTCCGCCACGGCAGGCTTCCCGGCGCTCTCGGCATCATCCCGCTCTTCGGGCTCGTGGCGCTCTCGGTCGGCGGGCCGCCCGGCCTCGTGATCTTCCTTGTCTCCCTTCCGGTCGGTGTCCTGCTGTCCAGACTGGCCACACCGCGCGCTCCGGGCGGCCGTGATGCGCTGACCGGCCTGCCCCTGCGCGACGGGCTGATCGACGCGCTCGACCGCATCCTTGCCCATGCCCGCCCGGACGAAGTGACCGGTGCCCTCATCCTCGAACTCGACGGCTTCCGCGAAATCGAACAGCGCCACGACCGCGCCACCGCCGAACGGCTGCTCGGCGTCACGGCCCGCCGCCTGCGCGCCGCCCTGCGCGATACCGACGTGACCTGCCGGCTCGACGGGCCAACCTTCGCCGTCGCACTCGCTCCCTCGCGCCGGCTCGCGCTCGAACCGGCGGTGCAGCTCGCCGGCCGGCTGCAGCGCGCCATCTCGGAACCGATCTCGATCGCCGGCATGAATTTCTACCTCTCTGCCGCCATCGGCTTCAGCCTTTCGTCCCGCCACCGTCACCCGACCGGAGAGGATATCGTCCAGGGCGCCACCCTCGCCATGATCGAGGCGCAGCGCAGCGGACCCTCCGGCATCCGCAGCTATTCGGACGCGATGCGCGCCCGTGTCGCCAGCCGCTCGATCCTGGCCGCCGAGGTTGCCGAAGCATTCGAGCGGGGGGAAATCACGGCCTACTTCCAGCCGCAGGTCTCCACCCGCAGCGGCGAGGTCACCGGATTCGAGGCGCTTGCCCGCTGGCAACACCCCGTGCGCGGCATGATCCCGCCGGTCGAATTCCTGCCCGCCCTCGCCCAGGCCGGCCGGATGGACCGTCTGGGCGAAGCGATGGTGCGCGAGGCGCTCGCCGCCCTGCGCCACTGGGACGGGCTCGGACTGCGGATCCCGCGCGTCGGCGTGAACTTCTCCAATGCCGAACTCTCGGACCCCAGCCTGGTCGAACGCATCGGCTGGGAACTCGACAGGCACGATCTCACACCCGACCGTCTGGTGATCGAAGTGCTTGAAAACGTCGTTGCCAGCCGGGCCGAGGATGTGGTGATGCGCAACCTTGCGGGCCTTGCCCGCCTTGGCTGCTGTCTCGATCTGGACGACTTCGGAACCGGCCATGCCTCGATCACCTCGATCCGGCGCTTCTCGATCGAACGGATCAAGATCGACCGCTCCTTCGTCACCCGCATCGACGATGACCCCGAACAGCAGAAGATGGTCGGCGCAATCCTCACGATGGCAGAGCGTCTGGGCCTCGACACGCTTGCCGAAGGGGTCGAAACCGCGGCCGAACGTGCCATGCTGGCACGGCTCGGCTGCGGCCATGTGCAGGGCTTCGCCATCGCGCGTCCGATGCCGCTCAGCGAAACCGCCGACTGGCTGCGGGCCCATGCCCGGACCCGCCACGACGGATCACCGGTCCATCTCCGTGTCGTCTGACGCCGCGCGCGGCGGGCCTGCCGCACGATTGCCGCACGCCCCGCCCTCTGGCGGACGCCCCGCCCGGCACGCCCCGGCCTTCCCGGTCCCGGCCATCCAGGGCGACCGGCCCCCGCAGGCCTGACGGATGACGCACCGGCTTGCCCGGGCCGTCAGCCCGAAAGCCGCCTCATCCAGCCAAGCCCGTCCTCCGTCCGTCCCCGCGGATGATACTCCGCCCCGACCCAGCCCTGATAACCATCAGCGGCGATCCGGTCCAGAAAGGCGCGATAATCGATTTCTCCGCCATCGGGTTCGTTGCGGCCCGGCGCACCCGCGATCTGGACATGCACGACCAGGTGCCGCACCCTGTCCCAGGTCCCGATCACGTCACCCGTGATCCTGTGGGCATGATAGGCATCGAACTGCAGCCCGAGGTTCGGCGCGCCCACCTCGGCGATGATCTCGGCCGCCAGGCCGAAATCGGCCAGGAAATATCCCGGAATATCGGCCCGGTTGATCGGTTCGATCACCAGCGACTGCTCCGGCAAGGCGCCGGCGGCAAAGCCAAGATGATCGGCAAAGGCCGCCCGCGCCGCCTCTCCCTCGGCCGCGCCCGCCATCAGGTGCAGATGTCGCGCGCCAAGCACCGCGGCATGCCGTGCGGCCCGCCGCAGGTCGTGGCGGAACCTCTCCCCGCCGTCCGGAATGGCGGCAAAACCCCGCGGGCCGCCCGCATAATTCGGCGGCGGCCCGTTGATGACGACCAGATCCAGCCCGTGCCGGACCAGTTCGCCCACCATCGCCGACGCATCGGCATCATAGGGAAACTGCACCTCGACCGCCGCGAAACCGGCCGCCCGTGCCGCGCCGAACCGCTCCATGAACGGTCGCTCCGTGAACAGCATCGACAGGTTCGCGCAGAACTTCGCCACCTTGCCCCCCATTGTCCCTCGTCCAGCCTATCCCGGGATGACCGCCGGCCCTAGCCGGATTTGCTCCGCGCATGTCGAATTCCGGCAAGCTGCCACGGGCCGGCCGGGTCAGTCTGGGCCGAACCCATCCACACCAAAGGACCGCGCGGGCATGACCCAAGGCCCCGACCCCGCTCCGCGCGCCGCGGCCCCGCTCGCCGGCAACCTCTATGCCGTGATCTCGATGGCCGCCTGGGCCGCAGGCTTTCCCGCGGCCGAGACGCTGCTCGCGACCTGGGACCCGCTCGCCGCCGTGCTCGGCCGGTTCGTCATGGCGATGCTGCTGATCCTGCCCCTCTGGGCACTCACCGGCGGTCTGGCACGCGCCCGCGGCCTGCGCTGGGCGCGCGGCCTTTTCGTCGGCGGCCTGGGCTTCGGCGGCGGCGCCTGGACAATCCTGCTGGCGCAATGGTTCACCGACCCCGTCACCGTCGCCATCATCGCCGCCAGCACCCCGCTCGCCGCCACTCTGGTCGCCTGGTGGTACGACCGCGAGCCGCTGACGCCCGGCTTCGTCCTCGGCCTCCTCGCTACACTCATCGGCGGCCTCGTCGCCACCGGCGTGCTCACCGGCACCGCCCTGCCCGGCCAGATCGGCCCCGGCGCGCTCATGGCCGTGGCCTCCGCGCTGCTCTTCTCCTGGGCCAGCCACCACATCGTCCGCGACCTGCCCGATGCCGACGCGCTCACCCGCACCGTCATCTCCTCGCTCGGCGCGCTCGCCTTCATCGCGGCGGCCTTTGCGGCCTTCCTCGCCCTCGGCCTCACCGCCCTGCCGCCCCTGCCGCTCTCCGGCACCGACCTCGGCCTGATCGCGCTCTACGGCATGCTCGCCTTCGGCGTCAGCCAGTTCGCCTGGATCGCCGCCGCCGACAAGCTCGGCGTCGCCGTCGCAGCCTTCCACATCAACATCGCGCCCTTCTACGTGATGCTGATCCTGCTCGCCCTCGGCGGCACATGGTCCTGGCCCCAGGCCATCGGCGCCGCCATCGTCGCCGCCGGCGTGATTCTCGCCCAGCGCCGCTGACAGCAAAAAGGAATCCCGTCGCATGACCGACCTGCTGCTCTACGGCCACCCCGCATCCGGCCACGCCTGCAAGGTTGCGCTCGCCCTGTCCCTCGCCGGGCTCCCCTCTCGCACGATTTGGGTGGATATCTGGGCCGATCCGGCGACCC
>JBEIDZ010000291.1:0-4200 GCA_040383215.1 Paracoccaceae bacterium
AGGGCGCACTGTTCGGCCAGTCCTGCTTTGAACCCGGCATGGTGAAAGCCACCTACGGCACCGGCGGATCCCTGATGATGAACGCGGGGTCATCCCCCATGCCGTCGAACACCGGCCTTCTGACAACGGTTGCCTGGCGGCTGGACGGAAAGCTCGAATATGCCCTCGAAGGCTTGCTGTTCACCGTTGGCTCGGTCGTGCAGTGGCTGCGTGACGAGTTGAAACTGATCCACAACGCCGCCGAAACCGAACTTGCGGCCCGGCTGGTGCCCGATACGAACGGCGTCTACATCGTGCCTGCCTTCACCGGGCTTTCCGCACCGTGGTGGGACCAGTATGCCCGCGGTACCATCGTCGGCATCACCCGCGGCGCCAACCGCAATCACCTGATCAGGGCTTCGCTGGAAAGCATGGCCTATCAGATTCGCGACGTGATCGGCTGCATGGAAAAGGATGCCGGTATCCGCGTCAGCGACCTCAAGGTGGATGGAGGCGCAGCCGCCAACAACTTTGTCATGCAGTTCCAGGCCGATCAGCTCGGCGTAACGGTGCTGCGCCCGAAAGTGGCAGACACGACAGCGCGGGGGGCGGCCTTTCTCGCCGGTCTGGCTGTCGGGTTCTGGAAGGACAAGGCCGACCTCAGGGGTGCCTTCATCCTTGACCGTGAATTCCAGCCCGCCGGCGACCGGGCGGTTGCCGACAAGCTCTATGCCGGATGGTCCAGGGCCGTCGACCGCGCCCGGGACTGGGCCGAGCACGACTGAGCATGAAGATGACCTGCACACCCGCCACCCGCCGGACGATGTACTTCATCGGTGTGACGACCGGGAAATCCTCGATCATGAAGGTCTTTCCCGCCTGGGCGGATCACCTTGGCCTGAACGCCGTGATCTCCGGCATGGACTTCGCGCCGAACAGTGACCCGGCCGCCTATCGCGAGGCGGTGGCATTCATCAGGGACGACCCCCTGTCGCTTGGCGCGCTGGTCACGACGCACAAGATGAACCTGCTCAAGGCATCGCGTGACCTCTTTGACGCGCTTGACCCTTACGCCCGGACGCTTGGCGAAGTCAGCTCGATCTCAAAGCGCGGCACGCGCTTGATCGGCCATGCCAAGGACCCGATGAGTGCGGGGGCAAGCTACGAGGCTATCGTGCCGGCGGGCCATTGGCGGCAGGGGGGAGAACTGTGCCTTCTTGGGTCGGGCGGATCCTCTCTGGCGCTGACGCTCTACCTGCACAACAAGGCCAGGGCGGGCGAGGATGTTCCGTCCAGGATCGTCGTCACCGCACGGCGCGAGCCGAGCCTCGCCGAGATGCGCCACGTTCATGACAAGATCGGATTCCTGATCCCGATCGACTATCGTCTAGCGCCGACGCCTGTGGAGGCTGACGCCATTGTGGCCGCACTCCCCGCGACCTCGATGGTCGTCAATGCAACAGGCCTCGGCAAGGACGGCCCGGGCTCGCCCCTCACCGACGCCTGCCCATGGCCCGAGCGCGGCCTGGTCTGGGAATTCAATTACCGCGGCGATCTGGTGTTTCTGGATCAGGCCCGTGCCGCAGCCACCGCCCGCGCCCTGACCATCCATGACGGCTGGGTCTACTTCATCCACGGCTGGACCCGTGTGATCGCCGAGGTCTTCGACATCGGCATCCCGATGTCCGGCCCCGACTTCGACGCGCTCAGCCGCATCGCCATTCAAGCCACATTCTGAAAGGTGCACCCGCCATGACCGACATGACACCGACCAAGTTCGATTTCGACACGATGACGGGGCTTTCCAGGACCGCGAGACCCATCGCCCGCCCGCTGTCCAGCCTGAAGGGCTATTTCGCGGATACAGCGGCTTTTGACGCCGCTTTGGCCAAGGGCGACCCGATGGTTTACGAGTATTTCGACATGGGCGTGCCGGAAACCAGCGGGAACGTGGCCTACGGGACCACGTCGATCAGGCCCGGCAGGATCGGCGATGAATACTACATGACCAAGGGTCATTTCCACACGGTGCTGGATACGGCCGAGGTCTATTACTGCCTGTCCGGCCACGGCGGCATGATGATGGAAACCCCCGAAGGCCAGGTGGAATGGCGCGAGATGCGGCAAGGCGATGCGGTCTATGTGCCGGGTCGCTGGGCACACCGGTTGATCAACATCTCGGCGACCGAGCCCTTCGTGATGTTCTTCGCCTTTCCCGGCCATGCAGGCCATGACTATGGCACCATAGCCACCCGGGGCTTTCGCAAGCTGATAGTGGACAAGGCCGGCGTGCCCACGATGGTGGACAACCCGCGCTGGAAAGCCTGATCCGATGGCCGGCCGCATTGCCGTTACCCCGCGGTCGCTGTCGGCCGGGGGCCACCCGGCTCTGTCCCTGCTGACAAGCCGGGGTTACGACATCGTCTATCCCGCGCCCGGCAAGACCCCCAGCGAGGAAGACCTCTTGCGCACGGTCCCGGACTGCGTCGGCTGGCTTGCGGGGGTGGAGCCGATTTCGTCCGCGGTTCTTGCGGCAGCCAAGCGGTTGCGGGTGATCAGTCGCAATGGCACCGGCGTGGACAACATCGACCTCGGTCTCGCGGAAAGCTGCGGCATCCGTGTGGAACGCGCCATCGGCGCCAATGCGCGCGGGGTGGCGGAACTGGCAATCACCCTCATGCTCTCGGCATTTCGGTCCGTGCCCTGGTCGGATGCCAACCTGCGGCGCGGTGACTGGCAGCGTCGCATCGGCATCGAGGCGCAGGGTCGCACGCTGGCCGTCATCGGCTGCGGCGCCATCGGGCGCGAAGTGGCCGATCTGGCACTGGGTCTGGGGATGTGGGTGGTCGGTCATGATCCCTGCCCGCCACATCCGTTCGCGCGTCCGCGCTTCCGGTTTGCGCCGCTCGAAGAAGCGCTCTCGTCGGCCGACGTGATCAGCCTGCATTGCCCACCGGGCGCCAAACCCATGCTCGACGAGGCGATGATCGCCCGCCTGCGGCGCGGTGTCGTCGTGGTGAACACGGCCCGTGCGGAACTGATCGACGATGCGGCAATGCTGGCTGCGCTGCAAACCGGTCAGGTCGGCGGTCTGGCAACTGACGTCTTCCGCAGCGAACCACCCGGGCCTTCCCCACTCCTGGACCATCCGCGGGTGATCGGGACCCCGCATGCCGGCGGCTTCACCGAAGAAAGCGTGGAACGGGCAACCCGAGTCGCCGTCGAGAACATCCTGAAGGTGCTGGAGACAAGATGAGCGTGCTGCAGTCCCTGCCACTGACCGCCCCTGCAACCCTGACCGCTGAACGCGGTGCGGCGGTCTGGTGGCTTGGTCGGGCGGGGTTTCTGATCGCGCAGGGCGGACTGCGGATCGTGATCGCCGCTTGCCTGTCGGATTTGCTGGCCGGCAAGTACCGCGGAACGGCTTTCCCGCATGGCCGGATGATGCCGCCGCGAAAGACTCTGAGCCGATCAACGACGCGACCGCGGGGCTGGCCCGGCTGATCGCCAGCGCAATGCAAGAGGGAGAGAACCGCCATGGACTTCGGGATCAAGGGTAAGGTTGCCATCGTGACCGGCGGGGCAACCGGGATCGGCAACGCCATCGCGCGAACATTCCACGAGGAAGGCGCAACGGTCGTGATCAACGGTCGCACGCAGTCAAAACTCGATGCGGCCTGTGCCGCCATCGGGCCGAATGTGCACGGCGTTGTGGCCGACTTGCGGACACAAGAAGGTGCATCGGCCCTCGCCGACTTCGCGGTCGGCTACGGGCCGGTCGAATTCCTGGTGAACAACATCGGGGTCTTCGACGTCTGCGACTTCTTCGATGTGACGGATGAGACGTGGCTGAACTACTTTCAGCACAATGTCATGACCGCCGTCCGGATCAGTCGCATCCTGCTGAAGGACATGCTCGCCCGGAACTCGGGCGCGATCTGTTTCATCTCGTCCGAAGCTGCGATCCGTTCGATCGGCAACATGGTTCCCTACTCGGTCACCAAGACAGCGATCCTGGGCCTCTCCCGGTCGCTGGCCGAACTGACACGGGGCACCGATGTGAGGGTAAGCAGCTATATGCCCGGAACGACCTCGACCGAGTCGGTCGAGGGTTACTTCGAGGGGCTGGGAAAGGAGCAGGGCCGCAGGGTGGCCGAAGGTCTGGCCGATTTCTACCGGACGGTACAGCCCTCGATCCTGACCCAACGTCTGATCGACCCC
>JBEIDZ010000292.1:0-4198 GCA_040383215.1 Paracoccaceae bacterium
CTGGGCATGCAGGACCAGTGGTTCACCTTCAACATGTTCGACGCCCAGGCCTGGTGGGTGCGCGACGCGATCATGGGCCGGATTTCCATCCCGGCCGACAAGGACGTGCTGCTCGGGGATGTCGCGGACCGCGTGGCCGGCGAGGATGCCGGACAGGACGCGCATGACGCCATCCATTATCAGGGCGACTATGTGAAGGAACTGATCGCAGAAACCGACTATCCCTCGTTCGACGTCGACGGGGCGTGCCAGGCCTTCTACGACTGGAAGGAGCACAAGAAGATCGACATCATGGCCTTCCGCGACAATGCCTATGCCTCGGTCATCACCGGGACGATGGCGCCGGTCCACCACACGCCCTGGAAGGACGCGCTGGAGGATTCGATGGAAAGCTACCTGCGCAACTGACGGCGGAATGGTCGCATGCTGCAGCGGTCCCGGCGCGCGCCGGGGAGGCCTTGTTTTTGTGCGCGGGCTGCGTGTACTGCAACAGATTTGCCTCTGTGGAAACTTACTTTCGTCAAGATGACAATCCTCTCGCCATCAGGCGCGTGTCATGCTTTGCTTTGCCGTGCCGGGGTTCGGCTGCGCCTGGTCCCGGTCCGAAGGCGAACGGATCACTTCGGTCAAACAAGGCATCTTTGGGAAGGGGTCTGATCCGGCCTGCGGTAACACAGATACGCAATCAATATGCATGGGGACGCCGACTGGGCCGGATTTTGCGGCCTGCAAACCCCGTGCTGGCAACGGGGGTCAAGGAATGACGACGGAACATGGCTCGGGCGAGATGGTCCGGGCACTCAGCTGGAAGGGGGCCTTCTGGGTGGCGGCCGGCGTGCCGCCATTGGTGCTCTTCTCGATCGGCGGGATCGCCGGGACCACAGGCAAGCTGGCCTTCCTGGTCTGGATCATCTCGATGGTCATGGGCTTTCTGCAAAGCTTCACCTATGCCGAAATGGCCGGCATGTTCGGCAACAAGTCGGGCGGGACATCGGTCTACGGTGCCACGGCCTGGCTGCGCTATGGCAAGCTGATCGCGCCGCTTTCGGTCTGGTGCAACTGGTTCGCCTGGTCGCCGGTCCTGTCGCTGGGCTGTGCCATCGCGGCGGGCTATATCCTCAATGCGCTCTTTCCCATTCCGCTGGCCGACAGCCAGCCGGTGCTCGACTGGGTCACCGCCAATATCGCCAGCTACACGGCCGAAACCCAGAGCGTGATCGACTACATCGCCGCGAACCCCGGGACCGCCGTCCAGGACGCGATCGGCGCCGTGGCCGCAGCCGATGGCGTGGCCGCGCTCACACCGGCCTTCCGGGTGTGGGAGGCATTCGCCTTCACCGTCCCGGGTCTGGGAACGCTGCACTTCAACTCCACCTTCCTGATCGGTGCCGCGCTGATGCTGCTCATCCTGTTCATCCAGGAAAAGGGCATCGCCTCGACGGCCGCCGCGCAAAAGTGGCTGGCCATCATCGTGCTGATTCCGCTGCTTCTGGTCGGGCTTGTCCCGCTCTTCACCGGCGCGATCAACTGGATGAACGTCACGAACCTGGTGCCGCCGACCGCGGCCTATTCGGGCGTGGACGGCGAATGGAACATCGGCGGCTGGACGCTGTTCCTCGGCGGCCTCTATATCGCGGCCTGGTCGACCTACGGCTTTGAAACGGCGGTCTGCTATACCCGGGAACTGAAGGACCCCAAGACCGACACGTTCCGCGCGATCTTCTATTCCGGCCTTCTGTGCTGCGTGTTCTTCTTCCTCATCCCCTTCTCGTTCCAGGGGGTTCTCGGCACCGAGGGGATGCTGGCACCGGGCATCGTCGACGGGACAGGCGTCGGCGAGGCTTTGGGCAACATGATCGGGGGCGGAGCCGTCATCACCCAGATCTTCGTGATCCTGATGATCCTCGCGCTGTTCATGGCCATCATGACGGCGATGGCCGGGTCGTCGCGCACGCTTTACCAGGGGTCGCGCGACGGCTGGCTGCCAAGGTACCTCGGCACGGTCAACGCCAATGGCGCGCCGCGCCGGGCGATGTGGACGGACTTCGCTTTCAACCTCATCCTGCTGGCGCTGGCCTCGGACATCACGGGTTACTTCTACGTCCTCGCCATCTCGAACGTCGGCTATATCCTGTTCAACTTCCTGAACCTGAACGCCGGCTGGATTCACCGCATCGACAATCGCCAGAGGGAACGTCCCTGGCGCGCGCCGAACTGGCTGATCGGGGTGAATACGATCCTTGCATTCGTCAACGCGCTGTTCCTGGGCGCGGGCGCCAAGGTCTGGGGTTACGAGAACGCGCTCTGGGCGGGCCTGATCTTCGCGGCCCTCATCGTCCCGGTCTTCTGGTTCCGCCACTATGTCCAGGATGGCGGCAAGTTCCCCAAAGAGGCCTATGACGACCTCGGCCTTCCCTATGGTGAACTTGGCGAACGCAAGGCGGGGATGCTGCCCTACCTGGCGCTGATCGCCGGAGCGGTCGTCGTGCTCTGGGCCAACTGGTTCTTTGTGCTGCCCGGCTGAGCAGGCAGGATACACGTCTCGGGAAAGGCCGTCCGCCGGGCGGCCTTTCATTTCTTGTTTGTTTCTCTGCCAAGAAATTTTGTTGAACTCCAATATTGCTTTCTGTCGGGAATCGCCCGAAACTTGGCCAAAACAATGAGTTTTCAGGGAGACCCCAGATGACGAATTCCTGGCGCTTTTCGACACTGATGGACCGCCACCGCGCGCTTGGGTCCAACCTCGAAGACTGGAGCGGGATGGGGACCGCATGGTCCTATGCCAAGGGCGATCCGGATGCGGAGTATATGGCGATCCGGACCAAGGCCGGGCTGATGGATGTGTCGGGTCTGAAGAAGGTGCACATCACCGGCCCTGCCGCGAGCCACGTCATCGAACGCGCCACCACCCGGAACATGGAAAAGCTGATGCCGGGCCGGGCGATCTATGCCTGCATGCTCAACGATGCCGGCAAGTTCGTCGACGACTGCATCATCTACCGCTTCGGCCCGAATTCCTTCACCGTCGTCCATGGCTCGGGCCAGGGGCACGAACAGCTCACGATGGCCGCGACGGGGCGCGATGTCTCGATCCGGTTTGACGACAACCTGCACGACCTGTCGCTGCAGGGTCCGCTTGCGGTGGATTATCTGGAACGGCATGTCCCCGGCATCCGCGCGCTCCCCTACATGAGCCACATGCCGGCAAGCCTGTTCGACAAGCCGATCACCCTGTCCCGCACCGGCTATACCGGCGAGCGGGGCTACGAGATCTTTGTGCGCGGACAGGATGCCGTCGGGGTCTGGGACCGCATTCTCGACGAGGGGGCAAGCCTCGGGATCATTCCCTGCCGCTTCACCACGCTCGACATGTTGCGGACGGAAAGCTATCTGCTCTTCTTCCCCTTCGACAATTCCGAGATGTATCCGTTCGAGAACGAAGGTCCCGGCGACACGCTGTGGGAACTGGGCCTCGATTTCACCGTCACCCCCGGGAAGGTGGGCTTCCGCGGCGCGGAAGAGCATTATCGCCTCAAGGGCCGTGAACGCTTCAAGATCTGGGGTCTCAAGTTCGAGGGGAAGAAGGTTCCCGGCAACGGCGCACCGGTCCTGTCGGGCAACAAACAGGTAGGCGTGGTCACGCAGGCCATGTATTCGACGCTGAACGACTGGACCGTAGCCATTGCCCGGCTTCCCGTCGACCTTGCGGTGAACGGACGCAAGGTCACGGTCAACTGCGCCACGCATGGTGAGCTCGGGGCAGAAACCCATGCCTTGCCGTTCTACGACGTGGACAAGAAACGCCGCTCGGCCAAGGGCTGACTGCGGCAGCAGGACCGGGGCTCCGTCGGCACGGACGGGGCCCGGACCCTTCGTGCAACCACGGATAGCCGGACATGACCCTGACACCCGTGACCCCGACCATACGCTCGCGCCCCGTCTATGCGCCGCTCGCCGCTCGGCCAGGGAGCTTTCAGCTGATTGTCGCCGATGACGAAGGCGCGCTGGCTGTCACCGACATGCTGGCCCGCACGCCCGATGCGCAGACGTTTCTGGCCGCTGCCCATGTCATGTATTGCCCCGGCCCGCACGGCACCGACCTGTCGGAACGCCTTTCGGCACTCGGTGCGGCGCAGTTCTTTCGTGCCCCCACCATCCCCGCGCTCCTGCCCCGCCTCGACCGCGTGCTCACGGATGC
>JBEIDZ010000293.1:0-4191 GCA_040383215.1 Paracoccaceae bacterium
CGCGCCGCCGGCCGCATCGTGCGCCGAAAGGCCCCGGGGGGCGGAGGTCTGCCGATGTTTCTTGTGACGCCCGACACGCTGCGCAACCCGGGCGCGCTGGCGATGAAGCAGGTGCCGCGCCGGTTCTTCGGGCGCGTCACGCTCTGGCCGCGGCGCGGGGCGGGGCTGGGACTACGGCTGCGGATGCTGGCCGAGGTGCAGGCGCTGCGCTACGCGCTGCCGCTTCTGCCGCTTCTGGCCATCGGGTTCACCTGGCGGCAGACGGCGCTGCCGCTGGCGCAGGCGCCGATCCTGATGGTGCTGATGATCGGCGCGGTCGAGATGCGGCTTCTGCGGCTGTCGCCGCGGGCGCGCGCGGCGCTGGCGACCGAGGACGAGGCGGCGCGGTTGCATGACCATCTGGCCGCGCGGGGGCGGGGGATCGTCACGCGGATTGCGGCGGGGCGCGCGCTTTCCCCCGGGCGGCTGCATCTGGTGGTCGAACAGTCGGAGCTCGCCCGCCTGCCGCCGCTGACCTTTGTCTCGGTCCAGCACGAGCCCGACGCGGGGCGTCCTGCCGTGCTGGCGCTGACGGGGGCGGAGGAGGAGCTGATCCGCGGCACGCTCTTTGACGGCGATCTGGGCGAGGCGGCACTGTGGCGGGCCAATGCGCGGACGGGGGGGATGCTGCGCATGGTGTCGGTCGAGACGCGGGCGGTGTCGGCCCATGCCCGGCTGGCCGCGATGATGGCGCGGCAGGCGGCGTCCTGAGGTCAGCGCGCGAGCGAGAGGACCCGGCCCCAGGGCGGGGCTGTCGGCGGGGCATCGGGGACGACCCAGATCACCGGCAGGCCGCGCGGGGCGGCGCCAGTCTCGCCCTCGAGATCGGTGAGCACGACAAGGACTGACAGGCCAAGACCGCTTGCCGCCGCGAGGAGCGGGCGGAAGTCGGTCCCGCCGCCGCGCCGGGTCGCGAGGGCGGCGAGCCTTGCGGTGCCTTCGCCCGGGGCGAGGCGGAAGGGTGGTTCGACCGATTCGTCGAAGGGCAGGACGAGGATTTCGGCCCCGCTGCGCCGGGCGATGCTAGTGATTTCGGCCAGAAACATCGCCATGCGGAGATCGTCGACCGAGCTTGACGTATCGAGCCCGAGGCCGATGCGCAGGATATCCTGCTGGCGCCGCGTGCCGGGGCGGAAGGCGGGGGAGGCGGTGCCGGTCGCGCGGGCCTCGGCTTCGGCGGCGATCCAGCTGCGGGCAGGGCGGCGCCAGTCGGCCCGGGCGCCGGCCGTCACCGCGCGGGCAAGAAGGCCGCGCAGGACGATTTCCCAGGGCACGGACGGTTCGGGCAGGTCGGCGAGCCTGTGACCGGCCAGGCCCAGCCCGCGCCCGGCCATCCGCCCGGCCTCGAGCGCACGTGCGAGGTGGCCGCGCCATTCCGCGGCGCGTTCGCGCGTTTCGGCGCGGCCTGCCTGCGGGTCGATGTCGGGGACGAAGGCGAGCGCGCGGGCGACCCCCTCTGCCCCGTCGCGCGATGCGGCGCTGCCGGCGAGCCTGAGATAGAGCCGTTCGACATCCCAGGCGGCGAGCGCTTCCGCCGGGTCGGCCGGCGTGCCGGTTGCGGCAAGCAGGCCCGAGAGGGTGACGGCGGGGCGAGGGAGGGCGTGGCCTGCGGCCAGCACGGTTTCGTTGACGATCGCGTCTGCAGCGAGGGTCCAGAGTTCTGCGCTGAAACCCTGGGGCTGGCGCAGGTCCATCTCGGCCAGGCGCGCGGGGTGGCGCAAGGCCACATGCAGGATGTGGTGGGCGCAGAGCCCGACCTGTTCGTGCCGCGCGAGCGTGTCGAAGGCGGGGCCGTAGTGGATGGTTTCGCCTTCGGTCCGCGCCGCGGGGCCGGTTGCGGCGTCGCGGTGGGTGCACCAGAGCGAGAGTGCCGCGAGCGCGGGGTCTGCCTCGCCAAGTTGGCGCAGCGCGACCGAGGCGCGGGCGGAATGCGTGGTCACGCGAGCCCGGCGGCCTGCCGTTCGGCGGCGTAGTCGGCATAGGCATGCGAGGCGAGGAAGGCGTCCTGCCAGCCGGCCTTGAGCGCCTTGCCGATCAGAAGCTCGAACCCGTAGGCGCAGAGTTCGGCGAGCGGGAGGCCGGCAAAGTCCGGCTCGGTCCGCGTGCGGGCAAGGTTGCGGATGCCGGCCATGACCTCGATCGCGGCGGGGAGGGTGTCGCGGTCGGCCGCGGCGACGAGGCCGAAGACGAGTGCGGTCAGGCCGTGCATGGAGGCGGGATACATCGCGGCCCGGTCGCGCGGGGCGGCGCGCAGCATGTCGTCGACCTGGACGGTCGCGGCGACCTCGGCCGCGATCAGGGCGAATTCGGCGGCGGGCGCTTCGCCGACGGTACCCGCGATCATCACCTCGCGAAGCCGCCGGTCGCCCACCGCGTTCATGATCGCGCTGACACGCGCCCAGGAGCGTGGCGTGCAGGCGATGGTCATGCCGCGGCGGAGAGTCTCTTCGGTCGTTTCGAGCAGGTCGGGGCGGGTCCGGATGAAGGTGATCACCGCCGGATGCAGGCCTTCGGGGATGGCGTAATTCTCGAGCCAGTCGCCGGCTTCGGCGCGCAGGGCGAGGTGGATCAGCCGGTCCGACAGCGCGGTGCCCATCTCGTAGGCGATGGCGCCGTCCTCGACCGCGTTGCCGGCGGCGACGACGAAGGTCGCGGGCGGCAGAAGATGTCTGCCGACGCGGCGTTCCTGCAAAAGGCCGTAGATGGCGGGTTGCAGCATCGGCGCGGCGGCGGTGAGTTCGTCGAGAAAGAGGATCGTCGGGCCCTCGTCCTCGGGCAGGTCCTCGGGGCGGTACCAGACGGTGCGGCGGGTGGCGTGGTCGTAATAGGGCAGGCCGCGCAGGTCCTGCGGCTCGACCGTGGTCAGGCGCAGGTCGACAAGCCGGGCGCCGGTATCGCGGGCGAGGCGCTGCACGATCTCGGTCTTGCCGATGCCGGGGCGGCCGTGCAGCATCCACGAGGCGGTCATGGTGCCGTCCGCCTGGGCGCGGAAGCCGGCGCGCAGCACGTCGTAGGCGCGCCCTGCCGGGATCGGCATCGTGTTGACTGCCATGCTGACTTCCCCTTGTCGCGCCGGGGAAAGCTAGGCGGGCCGTCGCGGTCCGGCAAGGCCGCCGGTCCCTTTGGCGGTCCTGTGACGCCGTGGCGCGTGACGCCGCCGACTGGCTGCGCTAAGTCAACGGCGCGAAGGGAATACCGATGCTCTCCTCCGATCTTCTTCTGGATGCGACGCTGCTGCCGGCCATGGGAATTGCGCTTGTGGCGGGGGTGCTGTCGTTCCTGTCGCCCTGCGTTCTGCCCATCGTGCCGCCCTACCTGGCCTATATGGGTGGGGTGTCGGTCACTGCACTTGGTACCGAACGGGCGGCGCGGCGGCGGGCGCTTCTGGCGGCGGCATGCTTTGTGCTGGGCCTGTCGACCGTGTTCCTGCTGCTCGGTCTGGCGTTTTCTGCGCTTGGGCGGGCCTTCCTGCAGTATCAGGACTGGTTCATCACCCTGGCGGGGGTGACGGTCATGGTCTTCGGCCTGCATTTCCTGGGCATCCTGCGGCTGCCCTTCCTGTTGCGCGAGGCGCGGCTGGATGCGGGTGACCAGGGCGGTTCGGCGTTTGGCGCCTATGTGCTTGGCCTTGCCTTCGCCTTTGGCTGGACGCCCTGCCTCGGCCCGATCCTGGGCGCGATCCTTGGTCTCGCGGCGTCCGAGGGGGATGTCGCGCGGGGGACGACGCTGCTGGCCGTTTATGCGCTGGGGCTCGGGCTACCCTTCCTGCTGGTGGCGGCCTTTTTTCCGCGGCTGACGGGGGTGATGGGCTTCATGAAGCGGCATATGGAGCGGATCGAGCGCATTTCGGGCCTGTTGCTCTGGACCGTGGGGCTGATGATGCTGACGGGCCAGTTCACGGATCTCTCGTGGTGGCTGCTCGAAAGCTTTCCGGCGCTGGCGACGCTTGGCTGAGGTCTTTCATCCGCCCGGAGGGCGAGTTAGGTAAAAAGGGATGGCCGGAGCAGCAAAAGACCAGGATGTGCAGAGGCGGCGGGTGTTCTACATCCCCGGCTACGATCCCTTTCCGGCCCGGCGCTACCGCGAGTTTTACCGCAAGGAAGGGGCCGCACAGTCACGTGTGTCCGGCTATACGCTCGCCATCGGTCCGCG
>JBEIDZ010000294.1:0-4134 GCA_040383215.1 Paracoccaceae bacterium
CGTGACATGTTCCTGCGAGCGGTCGATCAGCGCCTGCAGCGCTTCCCGCTCGGGACTGAACCAGAACCCGTTGTAGATCAGCTCCGCATAGCGCGGCATGATGCTGTCCTTCAGGTGCCCCGACCCCGCATCCAGCGTGATCTGCTCGATCCCGCGATGCGCCTCAAGCAGGATCGTCCCGCCCGGCGTCTCGTAAAGCCCGCGCGACTTCATTCCCACGAACCTGTTCTCGACCAGATCGAGCAGCCCCACCCCGTGCCGCGCGCCAATCTCGTTCAGCCGCGTGAGCAGCGCCGCCGGCGACAAAGGCTCGCCATTCACCGCCACCGCATCGCCCCGGGCGAAGGTCACCTCCACCATCTCGGGGGTGTCGGGCGCATCCTCGGGCCGCACCACGCGCTGGGCGACGTAATCGGGCGCTTCCTCGGCCGGGTTCTCCAGCACCATCCCCTCGGACGAGGTATGCAGCAGGTTCGCATCCACCGAAAACGGCGCCTCACCGCGCTTGTTCTTGGCAATCGGAATCTGGTTGGCCTCGGCAAATTCCAGAAGCCGCGTGCGCGAGGTCAGGTCCCATTCCCGCCAGGGCGCGATCACCCGGATCTCCGGCGCCAGCGCCGCCACGCCCAGCTCGAAACGCACCTGATCGTTGCCCTTGCCGGTCGCGCCATGCGCCACCGCATCCGCCCCGCTCGCCCGCGCGATGTCGACCAGATGTTTCGCAATCAGCGGCCGCGCGATCGAGGTTCCCAGCAGATAAAGCCCCTCATAGACCGCATTCGCCCGGAACATCGGAAAGACGAAATCGCGCACGAACTCTTCGCGCACGTCGACGATGTGGATGTTCTCCGCCCTGATCCCCAGCATCAGCGCCTTGTCGCGCGCCGGGCCCAGCTCCTCGCCCTGGCCCAGGTCGGCGGTGAACGTCACCACCTCGCAGCCATATTCCGTCTGCAGCCATTTCAGGATGATCGAGGTGTCGAGCCCTCCCGAATAGGCAAGCACGACTTTCTTCGGGGCGGGCTTCTTGCTCATACGCGGGGCCTTTCCTGGCGGAACCGCGCATCCGGTTATTCCCTTTGCCCCCCAAGGGCAAGCAACCGCCGTTGACGCGAGAGCGCCCGCATGGTCCAGTCCGGCCCGGGCCGCAGCAGAGGAGCCGTCAGATGGGCTGGGACATCGTCAGGCACAGCTTTGCCATGCTCTTCCGCAACTTCGGCAATGCCCTGCGTATCTCGGTCGGCCCGATCCTGATTGCGCTTGTCGCGGGCTTCCTGATCCTTGGCGTCTTCGGCAGCAATCTCGACGCCCTCCCCCAAGACATCGAACAAGGCCAGTTGCCGCCGGAACTCGCTCTTGCGGTGCTCCTCATCGTCCTCGTCTTCGGCTTCGTTTCCGCATGGATCGCGGTTGCCTGGCACCGCTTCATCCTGCTCGAGGACTATCCCGGTCTCCTGCCGCCGCTCGCAGGCCGACCTGTCTGGAGCTACATCGGAAAGACCATCCTTCTTTCTCTGGTGTTGACGCTGGTGATGTTGCCCGCCGGTTTCGTCATGGGTCTGATCATGGCCGTCCTGCAGGATGCGGGAACGGGCCTCCTCCCCACCTTCATCCTCGGTCTCGCCCTCTATGCCAGCTACATGTGGCTGCGGTTCGGTATCGTCCTGCCCGCCACCGCCGTCTCGCGCCCCATGGGTTTCGGCGAAGCCTGGCGCGCCACCGCGCCCTATGCCACCGCGATCCTCGGCACCTGTGTGATCCTCATCCTCATCAACACCGGCGTCTCGCTTGTCAGCGCCATCCTGCCTCAGCCGCTTGCCGGCCTGCTAAGTCTCGCGACAAGCTGGATCACCATCATGCTCGGCATCAGCATCCTGACCACGCTCTACGGTGTGATCGTCGAACGCCGCACCGTCTGACCCGCGTCACAGCAGCCGGCGCAGGAAATCCCTCTCGCCCGCATTGGCCAGCAGGCCCGCCGCCTCGCCCGCCGGACACCAGAGCGCGGTGTGCAGCGCCTCGACCGGCGGCCCCATCCGCAGCACGGGCCGCGCCAGATAGATGTGACACACCTTCTCGGCCCAGAGGTCGTATTCCGGCATGAAGGTGAACCGCCGGAACGCCCCGATCCTGCGCGGCGCCGCGATGTGCCAGCCCGTCTCCTCATAGACCTCGCGATGCAGCGCCCGCACCGGGTCCTCTCCGGGATCAAGCCCCCCGCCGGGCAGTTGCAACTCCGGCAGGGGCTCGCTCTGAAACGTCAGAAGAAGGTCCCCGCCCCGCGGCAGGATCGCATAGACCCCCGGCCGGAGCCTGTAGCGCTGCCCGCCCCGCACAGCCTCGCCATACCGCCGGATCATGCCTCTGCCCCTTCCGCTGCCGCTTGCCCGGCCTATATGAAGGCGCTAATGCGGCCGGGTCCAGTCATCTCGGGGCCGGTCCGGGCCGCCCAACTCAGGTACATCCCATGACCCTCGGTTCCCGCATCGCCTGGGACGACACCGTCCTTCCCTTCCAGCTCGACCGCTCCGATATCCGCGGCCGCGTCGCCCGTCTGGACGGCGTGCTCGACCGCGTGCTCGCCCAGCACGACTACCCCCCGGTGATCGAGGCGCTCGTCGCCGAAATCTCCGTCCTCGCCGCCCTCATCGGCCAGGCGATCAAGCTGCGCTGGAAGCTCTCGCTCCAGGTCCGCGGCGACGGGCCCGCCCGCATCGTGGCTGCCGACTACTACGGCCCGACCGAGGCCGGCGAACCCGCCCGCATCCGCGCCTGGGCGAGCTACGATCCCGACCGGCTCAACCTCGCAGGCGACCCCTTCGCCCAGATCGGCAAGGGCTATTTCGCCATCCTGATGGATCAGGGCGAAGGTACGCATCCCTATCAGGGCATCACGCCCATCGCCGGCGGGTCGCTCAGTGCCTGTGCCGAAACCTATTTCGCCCAGTCCGAACAGCTTCCCACGCGCTTTGCGCTGTCCTTCGGCCGCGCGACCGAACCCGGCCGGGCCGAACACTGGCGCGCGGGCGGCGTGATGCTTCAGCACCTGCCCAAGGCCTCGATCCAGATCGCAGGCGAAGGCGGCACCGGCGAGGGTGGCCTGCTCACCTCGGCCGACATCCTCGGCGGCGAGGACAGCGAGAACTGGAACCGCGCCAACATCCTGCTCGACACGGTCGAGGCGCTCGAACTGATCGGCCCACAGGTCCAGCCGACCGACCTGCTCGTGCGCCTCTTCCACGAAGAGGGGCCCCGCGTCTATGACGCCCAGCCCATCACCTTCGGCTGCTCCTGTTCCGAAGACCGCGTGCGCACCTCACTTTCGATCTATTCGGCCAAGGACATCGCCTACATGACGACCGATGCGGGCATCGTCACCGCCGACTGCCAGTTCTGCGGCGCGCATTACGAATTCGACCCCGCCACCCTGGGGTTCGAAGCCACCGCCCCCGCACCGGATGGCGACGGTGCGCGCCGCTGAGATCGGGGATCGTCTGCGCCGGGCACTTGCCCTGCCCGGCAACGATTCCTCCGACTTCGACCTCAACCCCGACGTCCCCCTGCCCGAAGACCGCATCCTGCGGCCCGCGGGCGTGCTTGTCGCCGCTGACCTGACCACCCCGGAACCGACGCTGATCCTCACCAAACGCTCCGCCCGGCTCAAGCATCATCCCGGCCAGATCGCCTTTCCCGGCGGCAAGCAGGACCCCCGCGACGCCAACACTGTCACTACCGCCCTGCGCGAGGCCGAGGAGGAAATCGCCCTTCCCCGCGCCGCGGTCAACGTGATCGGCACGCTCCCCGCGCACGAGACGGTGACAGGCTACAGCGTCACCCCCGTCGTCGCGCTGATCCGCACCCCCGTCACCCTCACCCCCGAGGCGGGAGAGGTCGAAGAGGTCTTTCGCGTCCCCTTCGCCTTTGTCACCGACCCGGCCAATTTCCGGGTCGAGGGGCGCCGCTGGCAGGGCCGCCGCCGGCATTATTATGCCGTGCCCTGGGGGCCCTACTACATCTGGGGCGCCACCGGGCGCATCCTGCGCGCCCTTGCCGACAGGCTCGCCCGATGACCCAGACGCCGCTCAGCATCACTGCCCCCTGGCTCTTCCCGCCCGTCGCCCGCGCCGTGCTTTC
>JBEIDZ010000295.1:0-4126 GCA_040383215.1 Paracoccaceae bacterium
ACACCCATCACGGCACGACGAATGCCGTGGTGATGCCGGCCTGCCTGCGCTTCAACCGGCCGGCGATCGAGGACAAGATCGGGGCGGTCGCAGCCTATCTGGGCATCGGCGGCGGGTTCGGCGGCTTTGCCGCGCGGGTCGCGGAACTGAACGCCATGTTCGGCTTTCCGGGTGGCCTGGCGGCGATGGGGGTCGAGGCATCGCGGATCGACGAGCTTGCGGCGATGGCGATCGAGGATCCCAGTGCGGGCGGCAATCCCGTGACCATGACGCGCGAGAACACGCGGGCGCTGTTTGCCGATGCAATGTGATGCCCCGGCAGTGAGCTGATCCACGGCGCCGCTGTCAGGGGCCTGTGGGGGGGCCCCACCGCCGCGCGATGCCATCCGCGGGGGCAGGGCGGTCGGGCCGGACCGCGTGACAGGACCGAGAAGCGCTGATCAGGCCTGGCCGCCGGGCGTTCAGGGCGGGCTGGCCGACGATTTGCCGCGTCAGGCTTGATCGCTGGGCCGGAACCGCACAGATTGACGTGCAAGGCACACCAGGACCGTCCGGAAACGGAAGACGGCCAAGAGGGGAGGATGTGGCATGAGCTATGCCACGATGGCGGATCGCGATGCGATCGAGACTGAAGCGGCATGGGCGGACCGCGATCTGCCACTGACCACCTATGCCTTGCTTGCCCGGACGGCGGAACGGCACGCCAGCCGCCCGGCGGTCACCTTCCAGCTGCTGTCTGATCCCGGTTCGAAGTCCGAGACGCTGACCTGGCAGGAGCTGCATGACCGGACCTGCCAGACCGCGAACATGTTCCGGTCCCTTGGCGTGGGCGAAGGTGATGTGGTCGCCTATCTGCTGCCCAACTGCAACGAGACGGTGCTGGCCTATCTGGGCGGGCAGATCGCGGGGATCGTGAATCCCATCAACCCGCTTCTTGATGTCGAGCAGATCGCCGCCATCCTGCGCGAGACCAAGGCCAAGGTCCTTGTCACGCTGAAGGCCTTTCCCAAGACCGATGTGCCCCAGAAGGCGGCCAGGGCGGTGGCCCTTGCGCCGAACGTCAGGACCGTGGTGGAGGTCGACCTGCTGCGTTACCTTTCGGGTGCGAAGTCGCTGATCGTTCCGCTGATGCGGCCAAGGAACCCCGTCGCCCATACGGCCCGGGTCGTCAGCTTTTCGGCCGAGATGGCCCGGCAGCCGCGGAAATTGGCCTTTCCCGACAGCAGGGGCGACCGGGTTGCCTGCTACTTCCACACGGGCGGCACCACGGGGACGCCCAAGGTCGCCCAGCACCGCTACAGCGGCATCGTCTACAATGCCTGGCTTGGCCAGAGGCTTCTGTTCACCGAGAAGGACACCATGATGGTGCCGCTTCCGATGTTCCATGTCTTTGCTGCGGTGGTCTGCATGGGCGCTTCTCTGGCTTCGGGGGCGCATATCGTCTTTCCGACCCCCCAGGGTTATCGGGGCGACGGCGTCTTTGACAATTTCTGGAAACTGGTCGAACGCTACAGGGTGACATTCCTCATCACCGTGCCAACGGCCATGTCGGCCTTGATGCAAAGGCCGGTGAATGCAGACATTTCCACCATGAAACTGGGGTTTTCGGGCTCTGCGCCGCTGCCTGTCGAACTCTACCGCCGTTTCGAGAAGGCAACCGGTGTCACGATCTGCGAAGGCTATGGCCTGACCGAGGCGACCTGCCTTGTCTCGATCAACCCGCCCGACGGGGAAAAGAAGATCGGGTCTGTCGGCATCCCCTTTCCGCACACGAAGATCAGGATCATCGACCCGGCAACCGCGGTCGATTGCCCGGTCGACGCGGTGGGAGAAATCTGCGTGGCATCGCCCGGCGTCTTTGGCGGCAAGACCTATACCGAGGCCGACAAGAACACCGATCTGTTCTATCATTGGCCTGAAGATGCGGACTGGTATCTGCGCACGGGCGATCTGGGGCGTCTGGATGCGGACGGTTACCTCTGGATCACGGGCAGGGCCAAGGATCTCATCATCCGGGGCGGGCACAACATCGACCCCGCCGAGATCGAGGAAGCCATGCTGGCGCATCCCGCTGTCGCCTTTGCCGGTGCGATCGGTCAGCCTGATGCGCATTCGGGCGAACTGCCCTGTGTCTATGTCGAACTCGTCAAGGGTGCGGCCGTCACGGAGGAGGAACTGGCAGAGCATGCCAAGCTCTACGTCAGGGAACGCGCAGCGCAGCCGAGGCATGTCGAGATCCTGCCCGAACTGCCCAAGACGGCAGTCGGCAAGGTCTTCAAGCCGGACCTGCGCCGGATGGCGATCCGGCGCATCTACAACGCCGCGCTTGCGAATGCCGATGTCGCGGCAGAGGTCGTCGATGTGGTCGAAGACCGAAAGCGCGGACTTGTCGCCCGTATCGCCCGGACAGGCACGACGGCGGACGAAGACGTGATCCGCGCTCTGGGAGCCTATACCCGGCCCTGGGAATGGGCGGCCTGACCGACCGCGCGGGGGCCGGGCGGGTGCGCCGCCTTCAGACGGAGAGGGTTGCGTCCCTGAGTGCAGGATGGCCGAGTGCGGTGATGATCCCCCGCAGTTCGGCAAGGCCCTTGAGACGGCCGATGGCGGAATAGCCGGGCTGGGTGCGTTTGTTCCGGTCATCGAGCAGAAGGTGGCCGTGATCGGGGCGGAAGGGGATTTCATGATCCTTCCGGCCGGTCATCCGGCGCCGCTCCTCTTCCTGCAGCAGAAGCGCGATGATCGTCACCATGTCGGTGTCGCCGGCAAGGTGGTCATCTTCCACGAATGAGCCGTCATCTTCGGTGCTGACGTTGCGCAGATGGACGAAATGGACACGGTCGGCAAAGGTGCGCAGCATTGCGGGCAGGTCGTTGTCCCGCCGCGCCCCCAGCGAACCGGTGCAGAAGGTGATCCCGTTTTCGCGCTCGGGCACGGCGTCGAACAGGGCTTCGTAATCTCCCCGGGTCGAGACGACGCGGGGCAGGCCGAACAGGCTGAAGGGCGGGTCGTCCGGATGCAGGCAGAGGTTCAGCCCGCAGTCACGCGCCACCGGAATGACAGACTTGTGAAAGGCGGTCAGGTTCGCGCGCAGCGTGTCGGGCCCGATGTCGCGATAGGCAGCGATGATTGCGGCGATCCCCGCACGGTCGTGGCTTGCCTCTGCTCCGGGAAGGCCCGCGATGATCGTCTGTTCGAGCCGCTCGACCCCGGCGGCGGGTAGCGCTGCGATGCGCGCTTCGGCGCGGGCGACCAGATCGGGGGCGTAATCGGCCTCGGCACCGGGGCGGCGCATGACGTGGACATCGTAGCCGACGAAATCCACCATGTCGAAACGCAAGGCGAGGCCGCCTGCAGCCATCGGGTGGCGAAGTTCGGTGCGCGTCCAGTCCACCACCGGCATGAAGTTGTAGCAGATCGTCCGCAGCCCGGCCCGGGCCAGCCGGCGCATCGTTTCGGCAAAGGCGGCGGTCGCATCGCCGGCTGCGGGGCCGCCGAGTTTGATGGCGTTCGGGACGGGAATGCTTTCCACGACCGACCAGCGTAGCCCGGCGTCTTCGATCAGGGCTTTCCGTGCCTCAATCGCCTCTGCGGGCCAGACCTCGCCGCGGTAATGGTCGTGCAGGGCCGAGACGATCCCGGTTGCACCCGCCTGGCGGACATCGGACAGCGTGACAAGGTCCTTCGGACCGAACCAGCGCCATGTCTGTTCCATCAGATCACCTCTCCCCGAAACGAATCACTCTTCAAGAGACACGGTGGAAGCTGCGCCATCCCCTGTAAAGCCCTGCCTGCGGTCAGGTCGTTCCGCCGCGGGCCTGGCTCAGCTTTCGCCCGGACGTGTACCGCCGCGGTGCCCTTGCGGAACGGGGTTCATGAAACCCAAAGGGTTTGACTTGCCACGCATTTGAGCGAACCGGCCTGTCGGTGGAGATGGTATTTCGGTGGTTTTCGTGCCAAAACGTCACCACCGGAAGAGTGGCAGTCTGTCATGGCCAGCGTTTACGATCTCTTAAGTAAAGGGTTGATTGAGGTCCGGATTCGCGGCTATCGAATGTCCTGTGGAGTGGGCGCTGTTCGGGCGTCCTGCATGCTGGAGACAGGGAAATGAGTGACATTATCAACG
>JBEIDZ010000296.1:0-4126 GCA_040383215.1 Paracoccaceae bacterium
AGCGCATCGGCCGCGGCCAGGATCACCCCCATCTGGTGCCAGGTGCCGGGCAGCGCGTGGCAGAAGGTGTGCACAGCGCTGGCCGCATCCGGCTGATAGGCGGCAGAGGCGGCAAAGAGCACGCCCGATGTCCCGAGCGAGACGAAGGCCTGCCCGGCGCTGACCACGCCAACGCCGACAGCAGAGGCCGCGTTGTCGCCCCCGCCACCGGCCACGACGACCCCCGCCGGCAGGCCCCACCGCGCCGCAAGCTCCGACCGCACCCGGCCAGATACCTCCGACCCCTCGACCAGCCGCGGCATCTGCGCCCGCGTCAGATGCGTGGCGGACAGCAACCCTTCGTCCCAGTCGCGCCGCCCGGTATCGAGCCAGGAGGTTCCGGCGGCATCCGACATTTCGGCCACCGCTTCACCGGTCAGCCAGAGGCGCAGGTAATCCTTGGGCAGCAGCACCAGCGCCGTGCGGGCAAATATTACGGGCTCATGTGCGCGAACCCAGGCGAGCTTCGGCGCTGTAAAGCCCGGAAAGACGATGTTGCCGGTCTTCGCGCGGAACTGCGGATCAGCGTCGAGCACGGCCGCCTCGGCATGCGAACGGGTATCGTTCCAGAGGATGCAGGGCCGCAGCACCGCATGGCCGGCATCGAGCAGCGTGGCGCCATGCATCTGCCCTGACAGACCGATACCGCGCAAACGGTCCAGCCCGACCTGCGTGCCCAGCGCGCGCATCACCGCATCGGCGGCTGCAAGCCAGGCGGCAGGGTCCTGTTCGGACCAGCCGTCATGCGGACGCGAGACCTCGAGCGTGGCTGTCGCCTCGGCCAGCACCTGCTGGCTGTCGTCGATGACGATCCCCTTGAGGCCGGAGGTGCCAAGGTCGAGTCCGATATACATGGGTCAGGCTTCCGCAGTCAGGGGCTGGCAAGACCGGGACAGCGCCCCTCGGGGGCGGTCCGGCGGCGCCATGAATGCCGTTTTTGCGGCAGGTGTCAAAAGAAGAAATCCGCGTCCCGGACCGTATCGGACGCCGGGCGGAAGCTGGCCGGCGGGGCGCTGCGGCCGGCCTTGCGGATTTGACCGGGCGGGCATCATGCACTAGAACAAAAGTGGAACAAAAGGAACCCCGGCCATGCCTGATTTCCCCTCTGATGCTGCCGGCAGCCCGGCGCGCGCCACCCTGGCCGAGGTCTTTGCCGTGCAGGCCGCCGATGGCGCGGCGCGGGCCTTTGCGCTGTCGCATCTCGACCCAGCCCGCGGCCCGGTGATCTGGGTGCAGGACCGCCTCACCCGCCGCGAGGCGGGCGAGCCCTATCTGCCGGGCATCGGCGCGGGCTTCCGGCTGATCCGGGTTGATCTGGGCAAGCCGGCCGATGTGCTCTGGGCGATGGAACAGGCGCTCGAATGCCGCGACCTCGGCGCCGTGCTGGGCGAAATCTGGGGCGAGGCGCCGGTGGCGGGCTTCACCGCGACCAAGCGGCTTGTGCTGCGGGCCGAGGCACATGGCGTGCCCTGCTGGCTGATCCGGCGGGCAGCACAGCCGGATCTCTCGGCCGCGCGGGAACGCTGGCGCATCGCCTCGGCACCATCCCTGCCCGATCCCGACGACGATATCGCGCCCGGGATGCCGGTCTGGCGGGCAGAGCTCTTTCGCGCCCGCGGCCGCCCACCGGGCATCTGGGAGTTGAGCTGGGACCGCGCCGGCCGCCGCCACATGGTGGCCGAACGCCGGCCGGCCGGCATGCCCCGCCGGGCCACAAAGGCGACAGCCGGCACGGGACCGGCCGCCTGACGGCGCGGACCGCACCAGCCGCTTGCCTTTCTCCGGCGCCCGCGCGACAGGTGGCCCATGTCCGCTTTCCTTTCCGTCGAACGCTCGCTGACCGGCCGGCGCTGGACCGGCCCACCGGCCGAAGCCGACCGCGCCGCCGAGGCGCTGGCACGCGAGGCGGCGCTGCCCCTACCCGTCGCGCGGCTGCTGGCCGCCCGCGGCATCCCGGCCGCCGAGGCGGCGGGCCATCTCGACCCCAAGCTCCGCGATCTCCTGCCCGATCCGCGCAGCTTGCGCGACATGGAGACCGCCGCAGCCCGACTCGTCGCCGCCGTGACCGGTGCGCAGCGGATCGCGATCTTCGCCGATTACGACGTCGACGGTGCCGCCTCGGCAGCGCTCCTGCTCGACTGGCTTGCCGCGCAGGGGATAAGCGCGACGCTCTATGTCCCCGACCGCATCGACGAGGGCTATGGCCCGAACGTGCCCGCGATGGAGGCGCTCGCCCGCGATCACGACCTGATCGTCTGCGTCGATTGCGGCACGCTGAGCCACGCGCCCGTTGCGGCAGCGGCAGGCGCAGATGTCGTCATTCTCGACCATCACCTGGGCGCCGAAACGCTGCCCCCCGCGCGGGCCTGCGTGAACCCCAACCGGCAGGACGAGACGGACGCTCTCGCGCATCTTTGCGCGGCCGGCGTGACCTTCCTCGCCCTGGTCGAGGCCAACCGACTCCTGCGTGCTGCCAGACGGACGGCACCCGACCTCATGGGAATGACTGATCTCGTCGCGCTCGCCACCGTCGCCGACGTTGCACCGCTGATCGGCGTCAACCGCGCCTTCGTGCGGACAGGACTTTCGGTCATGGCACGGCGCGAACGCCCAGGCCTTGTCGCTCTCGCGGATGCAGCCGGGCTCGACCGCCCGCCCGATACCTATCACCTCGGCTACGTGTTCGGCCCGCGCGTCAACGCGGGCGGCCGGATCGGCCGGGCCGACCTCGGTGCGCGGCTGCTTGCGACCGCCGACCCGGCCGAGGCCGCGCGACTGGCCGCCGAGCTTGACCGCCTGAACGCCGAGCGGCGCACCATCGAGGCCGCCGTCCGCGCCGAAGCGCTCGCCCAGGCCGAGGCGCGCGGGACGGATGCGCCGCTTGTCTGGGCCGCGGGCGAGGGCTGGCACCCGGGCGTCGTGGGCATTGTCGCCTCGGCCCTCAAGGAGGCGACCAACCGCCCCGCCATCGTGATCGGGCTCGCCGACGGGATCGGCAAGGGCTCCGGCCGGTCGGTCGCCGGGGTCGACCTTGGCGCGGCAGTGCAGCGGGTCGCAGCCGAGGGGCTGCTGCTCAAGGGCGGCGGGCACCGAATGGCTGCGGGCCTGACCGTCGCGCGCGACGCAATCCCCGCCGCGATGGAGCGACTGGCGGCGCTGCTCGCCCGGCAGGGCGCAGGCGCCGGGGGTGGGGCCGACCTGCCGCTCGACGGTCTCCTGATGCCCGAGGCGGTGACGACAGAACTGGTCGCCGCACTCGACCGCGCAGGCCCATTCGGCGCTGGAGCCCCTGCCCCTCGGTTTGCCTTTCCGGCCATGCAGATTCATTCCGCCCGTGCCTTGAACGGCGGCCACCTCAAGCTGTCCGTCAGCGACGGGATCGGCCACAGGCTCGACACGATCTCGTTCGGGGCTGCCGAAGGGCCGATGGGGCGGGCGCTTCTTTCTGGCGGCGGGATTCGCTTTCACCTGGCCGGACGGATCGAATCCAATACCTGGCAGGGCCGTCAGAGCGTCCAGCTCAGGCTGGAGGATGCCGCCCCGGCAAACTGAGAGCGCACTCACTCCATCCCTTCAGGTTGCGGACGAATCCGCTTGCCCTCACAGGGCGATTTGCCTAAGAGACGCCGCACCGGCAGGATGGCCCGTTCGTCTATCGGTTAGGACACCAGGTTTTCAACCTGGGAAGAGGGGTTCGACTCCCCTACGGGCTGCCAAATCCCCTTGAATAACATCATTATATTGCAAAGAAATACCCGTTAGCTGTTTGGTTCTCCGACCAGTGTTCCCGCCACTCGGCAGATGTGAAGTGACGTTGCTCCCGACCTTTATCCAGCGTGAGCGAGACTCCGGGTTTGAGTTTTGCCTGTTTGGGCGGGTTGAGCAACGGGGGCTGGCGCGGAGCTCTGCGGGTTGCGCAGCGTCAGGCCCCGTTGCGGGGTGAAGGTTTGGGCGAACTCGGCAGGCGTCTGCCGGCCAAGGCGCGAGTGCGGGCGTTCGGTGTTGTAGTCGTTGCGCCAGGCTTCGAGCGTGGCGCGGGCATGGTCGGAGACAAAGCCGAGCGACCAGCGCTGGTTCGGCATCAGCG
>JBEIDZ010000297.1:0-4117 GCA_040383215.1 Paracoccaceae bacterium
CATCCCGGGAAGACCTGCTCCAGCGCCGCCGCGGCGGCCGCGCCGCCCGCCTCACCCGCCACGGCAGCGGGCAGGCCTGACGGCGCAGGCCGGCGCCCCCGCTCAGCCGGGCAGCACCTTCGCCAGCCGCCACAGACGTGCCCGCTTCATCAGCCGCCGCGGGCTCCACACCTCACCGGCCAGCCGCGTCGCCTCCGCCGCCACCGCATCCGCGACACGCCCGACAGCCTCCCGCTCCCTTTCCCACAGTCCCAGCAGGAAATGGTCCGGATCGACCCGCACGATCCCCTCTTCGGCCAGAAGTCCGCGCGGGAAATCCGCCGCATTCATCGTCACGATCGCCTCTGCCGACCCCGCCACGGCCGTGGCCAGCACATGCACATCGTCCGGATCGGGCAGCCAGAGCCGCCGCTCCACCCCCGGCACCGGTGCGACCGCGGCGTCCGGAAACCGCGCCCGTGCCGCCGCGACTTCACCCCGCGCGATCGCCTCCTGCGCCGGGTTCAGCCGCGCCGCCGCCCGCGCCCATTCCTCGAGGATCCGCTCCGACCAGAGCGGGCGATAAAGCCCCTCTGCCGCGCAGCCCAGCAGCATCTCGCGCAGCACCGTGGGATAAAGCACACAGGCATCGAGCACCACTTTCTGTCCCGTAGGGTGGGTGAAACCCACGCGTGCCCCCTCACGCTCCACGCCCGCCCCTCACAGCCGGAAGAACAGCGCCTTGAGATAGCCGCTCTCGGCCAGTTGCGGCAGGACCGGATGATCAGGTCCGGCAAACCCCGTCCGGACGATCTGCCCCGCCCGCCCCGCCCGCCCGATCCCGCGGGCCGAAGCGGCGCGGAACGCGGCCAGATCGGCCGCATGCGAACAGGAACACAGCACCAGATACCCCCCCTCCGCCACCAGCGGCGCCGCAAGCCGCGCCACCCGCTCATAGGCCCTGAGCCCGGCATCAAGCGCGGCGCGCGACGGCGCAAAGGCCGGCGGATCGCAGATCACCACCTCGAACCGCGCTCCTTCCGCGGCCAGCGCAGCCAGAACGTCGAAGGCATCCCCCTGCCGCGTCGCAAACCGCGCCCCCACGCCCGTAACCGCCGCCCCCTCGGCCGCCAGCGCCAGCGCCCGGGCCGAACCGTCGACCGCCAGCGCCGATGCCGCGCCTCCGGCCAGACAGGCCAGCCCGAAACCCCCGACATGCGAAAAGACGTCCAGCACCCGCCCGCCCCGCGCCAGAGCCGCGGCAAAGGCATGATTGTCGCGCTGGTCCAGGAACAGGCCGGTCTTCTGCCCGCCCGTCACATCGGCCATATAGACCGCCCCGTTCATCGGCACCGCAACCGGCCCTCCGGGCGGCGGCCCGGTCAGGACCGCCGTCTCCTCGGCAAGGCCTTCCAGCGCCCGCGTCCGCCCCGTGCCGTTCTTCACCACCGTCACGACGCCCGTGACCGCCACCAGCGCCGCAGCGATGACGCCCGCCATCGCCTCCGCCCAGGCGGCATTCGGCTGCAGCACCGCCACATCGCCGAACCGGTCGATCACCACGCCCGGCAACCCGTCCGCTTCGGCATGGACAAGCCGGTAGAAGGGCTCCGGATAAAGCCGCGCCCGGTGCGCCAGCGCCCGCCCGAGCCTTGCCGCGATCCAGTCCGGCCCGATCACCGCCGCAGGGTCCGCATCCATCATCCGCGCCGCGATCCTGGAGCCCGGATTGACCGTCACCACGCCCATCGGCCGGCCTTCCGCATCCTCCAGCCGCGCAAGGCTGCCCGGCGGCAGACCCTTGGTCCTGCGGTCCAGCACCATCTCGCCGGCATAGACCCAGGGAAAGCCGTGCCGGATCGCCCGCGCCTCGGCCTTCGGGCTCAGCCGGACGACCGGATAGGGCGGCTCAAGGTGAAACGGCATCTCCATGCCCTCCCCCATAATCCGCCCCCGCGGCAGCCGAAAGCCGTCTCACCCGCATCCCACCCTGTTGTTAGCGCTAACACGCCATGCTAGGCACAAAGCTGCAATTCCCGCCGCTCCCGCCGATTCGCCTGCCGAGAGGAGACCGCCTTGCCCCTCCACCCCGCCATCGCCCGCGTGACAGACCGCATCCGCGCCCGCAGCGCCACCACGCGGCGCGACTATCTCGACCGGATGGCCGGCGCCGCCGCACAGGGGCCGGCGCGCGCGCATCTTTCCTGCGGCAACCAGGCCCATGCCTATGCCGCGACGGGCCCCGACAAGGCCATGCTCGCCGCCGGACGCGTCCCCAATCTCGGGATCGTGACGGCCTACAACGACATGCTCTCGGCCCACCAGCCGTTCGAGCGTTACCCCGACCTGATCCGCGCCGCCGCCCGCGCCGCCGGCGGCACAGCCCAGGTCGCCGGCGGCGTGCCCGCCATGTGCGACGGCGTCTCCCAGGGACGGCCGGGGATGGAGCTTTCGCTCTTCTCGCGCGATGTCATCGCGCTGGCCGCCGCCGTCGCCCTCTCGCACGACACATTCGACGCCGCCCTCTTTCTCGGCGTCTGCGACAAGATCGTCCCCGGCCTCGTCATCGCCGCCGCGACCTTCGGGCACCTGCCCGCACTCTTCATCCCGGCGGGCCCGATGACCTCTGGCCTTCCGAACGACGAGAAAAGCAAGGTTCGCCAGCAATTCGCCGCAGGCGAGGTCGGCCGCGACGCGCTCATGGCCGCCGAAATGGCAAGCTACCACGGCCCGGGCACCTGCACCTTCTACGGCACCGCCAATACCAACCAGATGCTGATGGAATTCATGGGCCTGCACCTGCCCGGCGCGAGCTTCGTCAACCCCGGCACGCCCCTGCGCGATGCGCTCACCGCCGCCGCGACCACCCGCGCGCTCGCCATCACCGCACTCGGGCCCGACTACTGCCCCGTGGCCGAGGTGCTGGACGAACGCGCCTTCGTCAACGGCCTCGTCGGGCTGATGGCCACCGGCGGGTCGACCAACCTCGTTCTCCACCTGCCCGCCATGGCCCGTGCCGCCGGCGTGATCCTCGAGCTTGAGGATTTCGCCGACATCTCGGCCGCCGTGCCGCTGATGGCGCGTGTCTATCCCAACGGCCTCGCCGACGTGAACCATTTCCACGCCGCCGGCAGCCTCGCCTTCCTGATCAGGGAGCTTCTCGCCGCGGGTCTCCTGCACGGCGATGTCCGCACCGTCGCGGGCGACGGGCTGGACCGCTACACGCAGGAACCCCGCCTGACCGATGGCCGCCTGACCGATGTCCCCGGCCCCGCGGCCTCGCTCAACGACCGTATCCTGCGCCCCGCCGCCGACCCGTTCCAGCCGACCGGCGGCCTCGTTCAGCTTGCCGGCAATCTCGGCCGCGCCGTGATCAAGGTCTCGGCCGTCCCCCCCGACCGTCACGTGATCGAGGCGCCCGCCCGCATCTTTCCCGACCAGGACAGCGTCAAGGCCGCCGTCCGCGCGGGCGAGATCACGGCCGATACCGTCGTCGTCGTCCGCTTCCAGGGCCCCCGCGCCAACGGCATGCCCGAACTGCACAGCCTGACCCCGCTCCTCGCCAACCTTCAGGACAGCGGCCTCCGCGTCGCGCTGGTCACCGACGGGCGCATGTCCGGCGCCTCGGGCAAGGTTCCCGCCGCGATCCATGTCTCGCCCGAGGCTGCCGATGCCGGGCCCCTCGCCCTCCTGCGCGACGGCGACCTCCTGCGCCTCGACGCAAGCACCGGCCGGCTCGACTGCCTGACCGATCTCTCGGGCCGCAGCCCCGCCACGCCCGACCTCTCGGCCAATGCCCGGGGCCTCGGGCGCGAGCTTTTCGACATCTTCCGCCGCAACGTCGGCCCCGCGACATCCGGCGCAGGCAGCGTCATCTGACACACGCCCGAACGTCGTCCCCGGTCCTGCCTCCGCGTTCATAAGGCCCCAAGACCCGCACCAGCCGCGCAGACTTCCGTCAACCGGTCCCGCCGGCAGACATCAGGCGGCGCTCCCGACCGGTCTAGACACAGCCCGCGATGCAGGCGGATTGCGCCAGAACGCAGCCCTTTCCGCATATCGCAAAGGCCGGACCAGCCAGGGCCACACAAGCCAGGGCACAGGCTGCCGCGGCCGCAGTGCAGGCCGCCACACAGGC